>JALSTC010000111.1 GCA_026983935.1 Ardenticatenia bacterium | reverse complement strand
CAAACACGCCGTCAATGGCCTCTTCCGCCTGCAAGATGTTCTCGAACACACTCAGGCCCTCAGCACGGTTGAAGTTCGCCGTCTGCCGCGCCACCACCGTCAGCCCCGGGCATTCCTCTTCCAGATAGGCGTTGAAGCCCGCGCCCCGGTCACGCGCCGCCGACGTCCCGGCGATGCCTTCCAGCTCAACCACGTTGCCTTCGCCGCCAAGCGCATTGCACAGGAACTCACCGGCCATGCGACCACCGGCCACATTGTCCGATGCAATGTGGCTCACAACCTCGCCGCCGTTCGCGCCACGGTCAATCGTGAACACCGGAATGCCCGCTTCGTTCGCCGCCAGAATGGACGGCACGATCGCATCGGCATCCGTCGGGTTGACCAGAATCGCATCCACGCCCTGCGCGATCAGGTCTTCCATATTCGACGCCTCGGTCGCCGGGTCATCCTGCGAATCGACGACGACCAGATCGACGCCCAGCGAATCGGCAGCGGCCTGTGCGCCGTCACGCAGTGTGACGAAGAATGGATTGTTCAGCGTCGAAAGCGACAGGCCGATTGTGTAGCTGTCCTGTGCGCTGACAAGCGCCATCGGGCTGATCAGCAGCGCAAGCACAATTATTAAGGCAGATACTTTACGGGTCATCATTCTTCTCCTCTTTCAGCAATTCAGGTGATCCACCAATCTCATCGGTGTGAATAATCGTAGACCGCTATTTTACTGACGATAGGCACCTCCTTTACATTTTGCCACGTCAGACACTAGCGAATCAGACGGTGCAGCAGCAAGGCCAATGCAATGACAACGCCCTGTACCACGCCCTGGTAAAACGACGGAACATCCAGCAAGTTCAGGCCGTTCTTCAGTACGGCGATGATGAGCACCCCGATCAAAGTACCCAGCAGCGTCCCCTCGCCGCCCTCAAAACTGGTTCCACCAACAACAACAGCGGCAATGGCGTCAAATTCGAACCCCATGCCTGCTGTAGGTTGCGCAGAATTCAAGCGGGCAATCAAAATCGCCCCGGCCAGCGCAGAAAGTGCCCCGGCCACGATATAGACAAACGTTGTAATACGCCTGACAGGCAGGCCAGTCAGATAGGCCGCTCGCTCATTGTCGCCGAGGGCAAAGATATGCTGCCCCAGCGCTATATGGTTGAGCAGTATATATCCACCCAGGAATACGAGGGCAGCAATGATGATCGGCATGGGGATCGGGCCCAGGAATCCCGCACCGATCTGGCGGAAGCCTTCACCCAGACCGGTGATCGGCTGTCCCTCACTGTAAGAAAGCGCCAGCCCTCGTGCAAAGGTCATCATACCCAGGGTGGCGATGAACGGCGGGATGCGTATCAGACTGACAAGCAAACCGTTGATCAGGCCAAGCACACCCCCGATGACCAGGCAGAATACCAGGGCAGGCAGCGGATCCCATCCCTGCTGCAGCATATCCGCTGTCATGACCGTCGCCAGGGCAAGCACTGAGCCGACAGACAGATCAATGCCCCGCGTGACAATGACCAGCATCGCCCCAACAGAGATAATGCCGTTGATCGTTGACTGACGAAGAATATTCAGCAGATTATCCGTTGTGAGAAAACGGTCTGATGCCAGCGTCAGCGCCAGGCAAAGCAGCAGGAATGAGAGCAGCAAGCCGTAGCGCTGAAAAAACGCCCGCCAGTCAAACTGCTGTCGGGTGCGCGAAATAATGGTCGTAGTCATCAGAAAACAACTCCAGCGATGAGAATCACGTTGGCGTAAGGTGTAAATTCCCCCGTACGCACGACAGCACGAGCCGCTGCCGTCCGGGCTTTGAATTCCTCATGGGGCACGGCTTCAATCGGCACATCGCCCAACACATCAAGCAGCGCCGCCTGCATCTCCGGGCTGCGCTCCGCCATCTCAGACGCGATGATCGCGCCCTGCACCTCCATTTCAGAAAGCACTGCCCGCAGAACGTCCAGAAAGGCCGGTACACCCGCGCTCACAGCCAGATCGATCCGGGTTGGCCCCTCCGGAATGGGCAGCCCGGCGTCGGCCACAACAAGCGTATCCATGTGCCCCAGCCCGGCAATTGCCGTGGACAGTGGTTGATTCAGAATACCAATCTTTTTCATCACTCATTCTCCCCGCATCGGGCCGCAGGAGTCGCGCTCAAGAAGCGTCACGGGCAGCCGCTCATGCCGTGCAGGCGACTCACGATCAGACAGCCGCTGCACCATCAAGTCCACAGCCACACGGCCAAGATCACGGGCAGGCTGCGCAATAGTCGTCAGACGCGGCACCGTGTATGAAGCCAATGGAATATCATCAAAACCAATGACAGACACATCGGCGGGGACATTCAGTCCTACTTCGTGGACCGCGCAAAGCGCACCTACCGCCATCAGGTCATTGCAGACAAAAAGCGCGGTTGGTGGTTCCGGCAGCTCAAGCAGTTGGCGGCAGGCCCGGTAACCGCTTTCATGTTGAAAATCGCCGCTGACGATCAAATCCTCATCCACCCGGATACCGGCCTCCGTGAGTGCCTGCCGATAGCCCACCACTCTATCCGCGCTGGAAGTCAGCCGCGACGGCCCGCTGATGCAGCCCACGCGCCGATGTCCAAGGCGCAGCAGATAGCGTGTTGCCAGCATTCCGCCGCGTTCGTTATCGGTGAATACCGTATCAATTTGCAGGTCTTCGTATCCTGCTCCAGGAGAGCGGTCAACCATCACAACCGGCGCACTGCGCGTTGCCAGAAAGTCCAGCGCTTCGTCATAGGCCCCCGTTGAAACCAGCAGCACACCGTCAACTTGCTTGGAAAGCAGCACATCAAGGTAGGCCAGTTCACGCTCCGGGTCATCATTGGCATTGCCCAGGATCACGTTGTACCCATAATCGAAGCAGGCGGCTTCAATGCCAAGCAAGACCTGCGCAAAAAAGGGGTTAGCGCTGTTTGGCAGCAGTACGCCCAGCGTGTGTGTGCGGCGATTACGCAGGCTTCGGGCCAGCCGGTTGGGATGGTAATCCAGTGCTGCCATGGCATCCATCACCCGCTGCCGCGTGTCTTCGCTGACATGACGGGTTTGATTGATGACATGCGAAACCGTCGAGGGAGAAACCCCAGCAGCTTCGGCTACATCACGAATAGTTGGCACCGCGTATCACGCTCCCCAAAACACCGCTCGCCGCCGGAGGAAAACGATTGCGCAATCGTTTGTCAGCATAGCACGCTTTCATATCCCCGTCAAATTTCTTCAAAAATCTACACCTCGCAGCCATTGCCAGGTCCGTGATTTGTGTCTAAAATAACAAATGAATATTCCACAAAGGAGATACACAAAAGTGAAAAATTTTGCTTTGCAACAGGCCACAAGGACACGCTTTATTGTCTACGCCCTTGCTGCCGTGCTGCTGTTGAGCGCATGCAGCGGGCCAGCGGAAAGCAATCTCTCCGTCTCAGACGCCTGGGCACGGGCCGCCAGCCTGATGCCCATGGGGGAGGATGCCACCAATACGGGCGCAAGTGATGAAGGCATGGCAATGAACGATGAAAGCGAAGACAGCATGGACGGCGGCATGAACATGGATATGAGCGCCGGGGCTGTCAGCGCGGCCTACATGACCATCGAAAACCAGGGGAACGCCGCCGATCGCCTGGTGAGCGCTTCCACTGACGCAGCCGGGGTCGTGGAAATTCACACCTCGGAAATGGATGATCAGGGCGTGATGCGCATGCGCCCTGTGCCCGACGGCCTGGAAATACCCGCCAATAGCAGTCTGACGCTCGAACCGGGCGGTTATCACCTCATGCTGATGGACTTGCAGCGGGACCTGAATGCCGGAGATACAATCACGCTGACCTTGAACTTTGAATCCGGCAAGCAGCTTACTGTAGATGCCGAAATACGTGCTCCATAAACGCCACCATGAGGGAAATACGTTCGATGCCTTTCCATTTTCTTAACCAACGCCATAAACCGTTATTCGGCATGATCGTTCTTGCTGTGGGTCTGCTGGCGCTTTCTGGCTGCACGGCGGTCAGAGATATCGTGGCAGGGCCAACCCTTACCCCTCCCCCGCCGAACGGGACGCGCATCGAGCCGCCCATTGATGTCCCTGCAGATATCACGCTGACCAGCCACACAGGTGAGCCATTGAGTTTTGGCGACCTGCGGGGCAGGTACAGCCTGATTTACTTTGGCTACACACACTGCCCTGATGTCTGCCCCCTGACACTGGCGGAATTCAATCGGGTTGCACTGACGCTGGGCGAGGATGCCGACCGGGTGAATTTCGTCATGGTCAGCGTGGATGGTCGGCGAGACACGCCAGAGCGCCTGGCTGCGTACCTGCCAAGCTTCAATCCCGATTTCATCGGCCTGACCACGGTGACGCCGGAAGATGAGGCGTCGCTGACCAGAGCGACCGAAGTTTTCGGCATCTACTACGAATACGAAGAGGTCGAGGACACGGCTGCCGATTACCTTGTCGCGCATACGGCCTCGACTTTCCTGCTAAATCCGGAAGGCCAGTACATCATCACTTACCCCTACCAGACGCCGCCAGAAATCATCGCCGGGGACATCCAGCAGATGCTGCAAGAGGAGTAAGACTGCGCCATCAGGACATTGGTTTGCCCCTCACAATCGAGTATAATCGCCATGCGTTGACGAAAAGGGCCATGCGTATCATGTGTGTGGCTTTTTACCGAAAAAACGGCGCGAAAACCCCCGGCTTTAGCCGGGGGGATGAAGCGCCGTCATCCTTTCTTTTCTTTGAACGCTGCAATCTGATAGAATTGCCCCGGGTGTAAACAGCGATGATCCGCATGTACAGGTACCGTCTCTATCCCTCCCGGTCTCAGGAAGCCAACCTGCG
>JALSTC010000110.1 GCA_026983935.1 Ardenticatenia bacterium | reverse complement strand
CATGGAGTGCGGACAGGGCAGTGATGACTAGCAGCGCGTTCAAGGCGTAAACTTCCGCGGCGGTGGCGGCCTGCCAGAATGTCAGGCTGAAGGCCAGAGTCAATGCGCCGATCAAGACACTGATTCCGTCTGCCCCTGCCCGGCGGGCCAGCCAGGTGACTCCGCCAACTGTCAATGCAGCGGGGATGACGGCCGTCAGGTTGACCCGCCAGGCGACGCTGCCCACCGGCAGCAGCCAGGCGAAGAGATGCCCCAGCATCACATACAGGGGATAGCCCGTGGGATGCGCAATTCCCAGGGAGTAGGCCGTAACCTGGAATTCAAACGTGTCTGCCGCCCCGACGTGTGCGGCCATAGTATGTCCGTAGACCAGCCCGGCAATGACGCCCACTGCCAGCGGAAGCATCCATCTGGGCAGAGAAAGCATCTGCTGCCGGGAAAGCATCTGCAGCGTGAATGATGCTGACAGCAGAATCCCCCCGGCAGTCAACAGCCAGCCGCCTGTCACATCAATGCCCGGCAGCAGCAAATTCAGCGCTGGCAGCATCAGCGGCAGCCATGCCCCTGTCAGCAGCCGGTAAATGACTGCCGTTTTGGGAGGATGCCTGCCAGCCAGAAGAGCAGCGCACATGATCTGCATGCCCGCCAGCAGTCCGGCGCTGACGATGCCACCCAGAATAATGAGTGGCGCTGTGATCAGGGTGAAGAGCGGTAGTGGCCATGTGTGGCCGAGCAGAGCTGTCAGTCCTGTCCCGAAGAGAAAGAACGATAGAAGGCTGAGCGGGTGGATGTGTCGGATCGATCGAATCAGGTGCATATCAGGTATGCCGGATCGGGTGGGGAAAGACTTTGCGCGATTTGAGGAATGTACCTGATGCAGCGTTGTTCTGCAATCCAGCCTGTGCTCCTGTGCAAATGTGCAAATGTGCGCGAATCTGGCAGTAGAGGGGAGACACGTGCTACAATCCGGCGCTGGCCGGTAATATCTGGATATGGTTACCCCATCATGCTGGACACGCTGTTCCTGTTTGTGAATCTGATCCCCGTACCCTACTGGCTGCTGATGATTGTTCTTCCCCGGCATCCGTACACCCGCCGACTGACGGCTGGGTGGGCGGCATATGCACTGCTGGGCCTTCTGTACACAGCCCTGTTGGGCGGGGCAGTGGTGATGGCCTTAACAGGCGGCGGGCTGCCTGGCACGCTGACACTGTCTCTAGACGGAGTGGCCGACGCGATCGGAACGCCGTCGGGCGTGCTGATTGTCTGGACGCATATTGTGACGTTCGATCTGTTTGTCGGCGTGTGGGTGTACCAGGAGAGTCAGCGGCTGCGTGCGCCACGCTGGATTGCCAGTGTATGCCTGTTTTTCACGATGATGAGCGGCCCATTTGGGCTGCTGCTGTTCTTGTTGTGGCGCTCATCAGGCGCTGCAGCATTTTCTCGCCAGCCTCAATTGAACGATGAATGAGCATGACCGACCAGAATCCCGAAAATGAAAACCGCCCATTAGTGATGGTCGTTGATGACGACTGGATGAATCGCGAGCTGCTCGAAGCCTATCTGAGGAACGCTGATTGTGATGTGGTGCTGGCCCACAGCGGAGAAGAGGCGCTCAGCCTGGCCCGGGAACATGCGCCAGACCTGATTCTGCTGGATATCAATATGCCGGGCATGAATGGCTATGAGGTGTGCGCCCGTCTGAAAAGTGACGAGCGGACTCAGTTTACCCCTGTTGTGATGGTAACGGCCCTGGATGCTGACGATGACAAAATTAAAGCCATCGAAGCGGGCGCAGACGATTTCCTGACCAAGCCGTTCAACTCCCTGCTGATGATGACTCGTGTGCGCAGCCTGCTGCGGATCAAACAACTGCATGATGAGCTGGAAAGTCGCAACAATCTGCTGCGCCGCGTGCTCAATCGTTATGTCAATGAGGATATTGTGGATGTGGTGCTGGTCGATCCAGACCGTTACCTTCATCTGGGTGGCGATACCCGCACCGTGACCGTGTTCTTTGCGGATATTCGGGGTTTTACGGCTTTTGCGGAGCGCAGGCCTGCGGATGAAGTTTTGCAAACGCTGAACCGCATTTTTAATGAGCTTACGGAGGTCATTTTCGATCATCATGGCACACTGGATAAGTATATTGGTGACGAACTGATGGCCTTTTTCGGCGCGCCCGTCGCCACTGGCGATGATGTGCTCAATGCCCTGCGGGCTGCGTTAGAGATGCAGCGTGTCTTTCGCCGGGTTTGTGATGCGATAGGTAACCCCGACCTGCAGCGGTTGGGCCTGGGGATTGGCCTGCATACCGGTGAGGTGGCTGTAGGAAATGTGGGTTCTGAGCGGGTGATGAGTTACACGGTCATCGGGGATGTTGTCAATACCGCACGGCGCATCCAGCAAGAGGCACGCGGCGGTCAGGTGCTGATCAGCGAGACGACATATCAACAGGCGACTCCTGGGCTGGATGCAGAGCGTCTGGATGCGCGCCTGCTTTCCGGTAAAAGTGAACCGATCGTTATTTATGACCTGCATGGGATGCGCTTGTCAGGTTAGCATCGGGTAGGTGTGTATGGCTCCGGCAGCAGGAGCGCTATAATGTCACATGTCTGTCCGTGCTGAGTGATGAAGCTCCTGTGGTGATCGGTTATGACATATCGCTCTTCAGGAAGATCAGGCCCTCCGGTCTGGCTGCTTGTTCTGACGGCAGCCGCCCTCGTTTTTGGTGGCTACCTCATCTGGACGGGCATCCGGAACTATATGGCCGCTGAACTGCAGGGCATTGTCGGGGCGACGGAAGTCGCGTTTGCCACGGCAACGGCCAATGTGCCGCCAACGGCAAATCTGCGTTTTACACCTGCTCCCACGCGGACGCCCATCCCGGCCTGCCAGGATTTCGTGGTGATTGTGCCGGAAGCGATCATTCGCGACTGCCCTGATACAGCCTGTGCGATACGAGAGGTGCGTCATGAGGGCGACGTGGTCTGTGTGCTGCAGCGCGATTATGAGAGCGACGAATGGTACATTGTGGACCTGGATCAAAGCGCCTTTTTCACCGATCTGGCCTATATGCATGAAAGCATCATTCGCGCGTTGAATCCAACACCGACGCCAACCATCACCCCGACCCCGACATTGACGGACACGCCCATCCCCAGTGATACGCCGCTGCCAACACCGCCCCCTACCGATACCCCCAATACGGCAACGCCGCCCACACGCACGCCGACGTTTACGCCTTCCCCGACGCCCCCGCTGATCATTGGCTGACTGAGTCCATCAACGCATACGGGGTCATGGCTGAGTTGCGGGATTGCCATTCTCCCGGCACAATGCATGGCTGAGCGTTTTTACATGGATAGATCAAATGATGGAGAGGTGAGATGCGTAAAGCGACACTGGGGTTATTGGTGGTGATGATGCTGGCTGTGGCTTGCAGCCCCGCCGTACAGACGGCGACCGAACAGGAACCAGTAGGTGAAGGGGCGGCAGCGACAGGTGAGTTCTCCTGTGATCCAACCGGGAATGAACCGGAGCAGTTCAGCGGCCCGGAGCAGGTTATCCGCCCCGGCCACGATTACGTCGCCACGATTACGATGGAAAATGGCGGCGAGATCGTCATTGACCTGTTCCCGGAGGCCGCGCCGATCACCGTCAATAATTTTGTGTTCCTGGCCTGCCAGGGATTCTATGATGGCGTGACGTTTCACCGCGTGATTCCAGGTTTTGTGGCACAGGGCGGTGATCCAACCGGTACCGGCACCGGCGGTCCTGGCTATACGATTCAGGATGAGCATAGTAATGGTCTGGTCTTTGACCGGCCCGGATTGGTCAGCATGGCACACACAGCAGCGCCGAATTCTGCCGGAAGCCAGTTCTTTATCACCTACGCCCCGGTTGCCCACCTGAATGGCACATTTACCATCTTCGGTGAAGTAGTGGAGGGTATGGACGTGGCCGAGGCGATCACACCGCGTGATCCTCAGTCTTCACCGTCGCTTCCACCGGGCGATGTGATCCGGCAGATTCGTGTTGAGGAGCGTTAGCTGCGCATACTGTGCGGCATGCAGCGAAGCGAGAACAGCGATATGGCGGAGCTGGCATTACCCCTTGATCAAATCATTCAGGGTGATTGCGTTGAAGTGCTCAACACTCTGCCGGAGAATTCGATTGATCTGATCTTTGCCGATCCGCCGTATAACCTCCAGTTGCAGGGGGAACTGTGGCGTCCCAATGTCACCCGGGTGGATGCCGTGGATGATGAATGGGATCGCTTTGAAAGCCTTGCCACCTATGATGCTTTCACACGTGATTGGCTGACCGCCTGCCGCCGTGTATTGAAGGACACCGGTACACTGTGGGTCATTGGCTCATACCACAATATCTACCGGGTCGGGGCAGTCCTGATGGACTTGGGCTTCTGGATTCTGAATGACATCGTCTGGATCAAAACGAATCCCATGCCTAACTTCCGGGGGGTGCGCTTCACCAATGCCCATGAAACACTGCTCTGGGTGCAAAAGCACAAGGGCGCACGCTATACCTTTAACTACCGGGCGATGAAAGCCCTTAACGGCGACCTGCAAATGCGCAGCGATTGGCTGCTGCCGATCTGTTCCGGCAAAGAGCGGATCAGAATCGATGGGAAAAAAGTCCATACCACGCAGAAGCCGGAGGCGTTGCTCTACCGCGTGCTTCTTTCCAGTTCGAATCCCGGCGATGTTGTCCTTGATCCGTTTTTCGGCACGGGCACGACCGGCGCGGTTGCCCGGAGACTGCGCCGCCGCTGGATTGGCATCGAACAGGATGCGCGGTATGTCAAAGTGGCCCAGCAGCGCATAGATGCTGTGGTGCCGCTTCCTGATGACGGT
>JALSTC010000109.1 GCA_026983935.1 Ardenticatenia bacterium | reverse complement strand
TTCCAGGGTCTGCTGCCAGCGCCAGCGCTCATCTTCTTCAGCCAGCGCCACGCAAAGCGGCGTGCGCAGGTGATCGCTGTCATTGAAGGCCAGCACCAGCGCCCCACTCCGCAAACGCAGCAGATCGATGCCGGAATTCGGGTTCGGGAAATCGGTTGGCGCGGGAGGGGACCACGTCTCGCCGCCGTCCAGCGATTCCGTGCGCCAGATCACGCCGCCCGTCCCCCCCGTGCGCAGATAGGCCAGCAGCCGTCCCTCCGGCAGCGCCACGACGCAGGGGTGGATGTTGCCGGAGGGGGTGATGATCGGGGCGGTCAACCGCCAGGAGCGCCCATCATCATCGGAGATCAGCATCCGCGACTGCCAGGTGTTCTCATCATAGACCGGCAGGATGATCCGGCCCGGCAGCACAACCGGGCGGCTGCGGAACATCAGACCGGGGTAATCCATGAGGGGAACGGAGACCTGCCATGTGTGCCCCAAGTCGAACGAACGCTGCCAGTGAGGCACGGCACTCGTCCAGTCGCTGCCCATGATCACGTCAAAGAACAGCCACAGTTCGCCGTCAGGACGTGCCAGGAAAACCGGCTGCCCCAGGGAGTGCCCCGGCACTTCTGCGATGACATGCGGCTTACTCCATGCTTCGCCGCCGGGATCGCGGCGTGCGGCCAGAATCACCACGTCGGGCGCGGTTTCATATGCGCCGCCAAACCAGGCCGTCAGCAGCGAACCGTCCGGCAGCGTAACCAGCGTGGCGCAGTGGGCAAAGGGGCGATCTGGCAGGCGCTCAAAAACAGGGCGTTTGACGAACATCGGTCAGGACCCTCTCGGTAAGCGACGGAGAGACAGGAAACCAGAGACCAGAGGCAAGAGAGCGGCAGCAGGGGCGACCGACCAGTCGCCCCTACAGCCCATCATCACGTCCGGTAGTGGCCGTTGATGGTCACATATTCATGGCTGAGGTCGCATGTCCAGACGGTCGAAGCGGCATCCCCCAGTCCCAGATCAAGCCGCACGCTGACCGCTCCCTCCGCCATGATGGCGGCAGCATCTTCCTCGCGGTAATCGGTTGGCGCACCGCCCGCCACAAGCTGCAGGCCATCCGCCGGGTTATCCTCACCGGGCGCGAACCACAGCGCCAGCCTGTCCGCCTCCAGCGGCACGCCTGCCCGTCCGGCAGCAGCCAGAATACGGCCCCAGTTGGCATCCCCGCCATAAAACGCGGTCTTGACCAGCGGCGAGGTGGCGATGGTCATGGCGACCTGCCGCGCAGCGTCGGCATCCGGTGCGCCGGTCACACGCAGGGTGATGAAGCGGGTCATACCCTCGCCATCCTTGACAATATCCTTCGCCAGGGCGGTGCAGACTGCCGTCAATCCATCCTGAAAGGCAGCCAGCGACTCGCCCGCCGTCACCTGTACGCCGCTCACGCCATTCGCCAGCAGCAGCACGGTGTCATTGGTGCTCATGTCGCCGTCCACCACGATCTGATTGAAGCTGACCCCGTTCGCCGCCCGGAGCGATTCCTGCAGCAGCGGCGCATCGAGGACGGCATCGGTCACGATCACGGCCAGCATGGTTGCCATGTTGGGCGCGATCATACCCGATCCCTTGGCGACCCCGGCGATGGTAACCATCCCCGATGCCGTCTCCACCCGAATTGCAGCCAGCTTGGGGCGGGTATCCGTGGTCATGATCGCCTGCGCCACGTCCGCCCAGCCGTCGGGCTGCAAAGCCGCCGCCGCAGCGGCGATCCCTCTTTTGAGCGTGTCCATCGGCAGCGGCACGCCGATCACGCCGGTGGAGAGCACCAGCACATCCTGCGGGGCACAGCCGAGCACTTTGGCGGTGCTGACGGCGGTCGCCTCTGCATCGGCCATGCCCTGTGCGCCGGTGCAGGCATTGGCCACGCCGGAATTGGTCACAACGGCGCGGATGCCCGCCGCGTTCTTTGCCAACTGCGCCTGGTCAAAGAGCACCGGCGCGGCTTTCACACGGTTGGTGGTGAAAACCCCTGCCGCGGTACATGGCCCCTCACTGGCGATCAGCGCCAGATCACGCTTGCCCGATCGCTTGATGCCACAGGCGACCCCGGCCACTTTGAAGCCGGAGACGCCCCCGATAGTCGCCTGTACGTCAGTCATGCCTGTTTTTCCATTGTAGAGAGAATGCGGTTCAGTTTTTCGATCAATTCATCCACGTGCGCTTTCTCGATGATCAGCGGCGGGACAAAACGCAGCACGTTCGGCCCGGCATTGACCAGCAGCAGGCCATGCGCGTACCCGGCCTCCACTACATCGGTCGCAGGGATGGTCAGCTCGATGCCCAGCATCAGCCCCCGCCCGCGCACATCGGTGATCAGCGGTGAGTCCAGGGCTTCCAACCGCGCCTTGAAGTACGCGCCGAGTTCCGCAACACGTGCCAGGAACTGCGGCTGCGCGATGCGATCCAGCACGACGCCCGCCGCCCGGCAGACCAGCGGCCCGCCGGCAAAGGTACTGCCGTGATCGCCGGGGTGGATCACATCGGCAATGGCCCCGGTAACCAACGCCGCGCCGATGGGCAGCCCTCCGGCCAGCGGTTTGGCCAGCGTCATGATGTCCGGCGTCACGCCGGACGGCTCGTGCGCCCACAGAGTCCCCGTGCGCCCGACCCCGCACTGCACCTCGTCAAAGATCAGCGCCGCGCCGTGTTCATCACACAGCGCCCGCAGTGCCCGCAGGAACTCCGGCGCGGCCTCGTGGATGCCGCCCTCACCCTGCAGTGGCTCGACAATGACGGCGCACGTCTCCGGCCCGATGACCTGCGCGGCGGCCTCTGCGTCGTTGAAGGGCGCGATGACCGCGCCGGGCAGCAGGGGGCGGAAAGGAGCCTGGTACTTCTCGCGGGGCGTGAGGGCCAGCGCACCGGTCGTGCGCCCGTGAAAGGCGCTGCTGAAGGCGACGATCTGCGTTTTGCCCTCGCCGTGATTTGCCCGTGCCCATTTGCGGGCGAACTTGATCGCCGTCTCGTTGGCCTCCGACCCCGAATTATTGAAGAACACCCGGTCGGCGAAGCTGCGTTCACACAACCGGGCGGCGAGTTCGGCCTGGGGCGCGGTATGGTAAAGATTGCTGACGTGGATGAGCTGCCCCGCCTGCTCGCTGATGACCGCCGTCAGCTCGGCGTCGCCGTAGCCCAGCGCGTTGACGGCGATACCCGCCACAAAATCAAGGTAGGCATTGCCCGCGCTGTCATAGAGATAGACACCCTCGCCGTGCGTCAGCACAAACGGCGGGCGTGGATACGTATGGACGACATACTGCGCTTCCAGATCGATGATATGCTGTGCATCAAGCTGTGCTCGGATTTTTTGCATAATCCTGGCCTTTCAATACAGGGGATGCGTCTGGATCGAACGCGGCTCCGGGATCAGGCCGAACGATCCGGCGGCAAAAGCGACGAACTCACCAACGATCCAGCCCATGATCAGCATCAACAGCCACACGGCGGGATACTTGAGCCAGTGATTTCGCCGCCGGCGGCGGGCGAGGCTCTTCTCGACCGGCACATAGGCCAGCCCCACGATCGTGCCGTAGACCACAAAAATGAACAGCAGCCAGTAAAGCGCCCCTGCCGGGTCTGAAGGGAACGCCCCCAGGCTGCCCAGCAGCACAGCCCCGCCCTGTTCAATGACCACGCCGAAAAGACCGGCGGTCACAAAAGCCTCGCGCAGAGAGAAGCGATAATAATGCAGCACGATCGCCCAGGCAATGCCCCAGCCGGCATAGAGGCCAGAAGCCAGAATCAGGTCGGGGATGAGCTGTGGATGCAGCAAAGCCGGGGAGGTGCTCCCGGCGAGAAACTCGCCCGCCCAGGCTGTCACTTCTGTCAGCAATCCGCTGGCGACCATAAGCACGATCAGCCGCCCCGGTGGGGGTAGAGGAATACGCCGGGCCAGCCGGGCGGCACGGCGGCGCTGAAATACACTCAACACAAAAAGAGAATAGGGCAGCAGCGTGGGGTCCGGCGGATTGTTGAACAGCAGCAGCACCGGCAGCAGTCCGCTGACAGCAAACGCAATGCGGAGGATGGGTTTCACGGACAGGTATCTCCAGCGTGGATGATGGACACAGACGGCATGGATCGCTATGTTGCCGCCAGAGGAACCGCCGTGCTGCCAGTGCCGACCGCCCACGCAGCCGAATGGAAGGCCGCCTTCTGCCGATCGTAAAACACCGTCCCGGCGTTCTGTCGCAGGCCGGGCAGGTCAGTGATGACCGCCCTGGGGATGCCCAGATCAACGGCATGAAGGGCCGTTTTCACCTTGGGGATCATACCACCAAAGATCGTGCCATCGGCGATGAGCTGCTCGGCCTCATGCTGGCTGATCGAGGGCTGCGGTTCGCCGTTCACCAGCACCGCCCGGACGTTGGTCAGGAAAACCACCTGCTCCGCGCCGACCGCCTGGGCGACAGCCGCCGCCGCATGATCGGCGTTCACGTTGAACGGCCCGCCGTCGTCACCCAGCGCCAGCGGCGCAATCACCGGGGTGATGCCCTGGGCGAGCATGGCCGTCAGGACATCGCCGCGGACGCCGGTGATCTCGCCCACACGACCCAGGTCACCGCCGCTGTGGTGCAGCTTGCGTGCCCGGAGCAGCCCCCGATCGGTGCCACTCATGCCCTCGGCCTCGATCCCGGCCCTGACAAGCTGCCGCACCAGCCGTTTGTTCACGCGCCCGCAGAGCACCATCTCCACCACCGCCAGCGTCTCCTCATCGGTCACACGCAGGCCGTCCACCCACTGCGGTGTGATGCCAATGCGCTCCTGCAGCCTGCCGATCTCTTTGCCCCCGCCATGCACAATGATCACGGGAGCATCAAGCGCCGCCACGTAAG
>JALSTC010000108.1 GCA_026983935.1 Ardenticatenia bacterium | reverse complement strand
CACACCCAGCGGTTCGATGCCTTCACCGGACAGCCCGGCTGCAAAGCCGATGCGCACCGGGTCACCGGGGGCAACGGTCACCACGCCGCCGCCCGGCTGCATGGCCTCGCCGCCTGCTTCACCGCCTTCTTCCTCAGCGGGTGCGCCTTCTTCTTCAGGGGCGGCTTCTTCTTCGCCGCCGCCCAGTGTGACGCCGGTTTCGACAGTGCCAGCCGCCAGGTCTTCTGCCAACTGGGCCAGTTCTTCCTTGACGTCGTCAGGAACCACATCCTCGAAGTCATGGAAGGATGAGAGGCCAACCGGGCCAAAGTAGTTGCCCGCAGGCGGGTTGCCCTCGGCAACGAGATTGATGATCTCGTCCAGACCGACGGGGATGAGCTTCATGGCGCTGGCGACCAGGCAGGCGTGCGCCTCTGGCACGGTCTCCCACTGGTCGGTGTCCACGCCGATGCAGTAGAGCGGATTGTCTTCGGTTGTACGGTTGGCAACCTCGATCAGCCCGCCGTTGCCGGTCTTGCCACCAGCGGAGAAGATCACGTCGGCGCCCTGGTCAATGGCCTGGGCAGCCGTCGCCGCGCCCCATTCGGGATCGGTGAAGGCGACATCCAGCCCACCGGGGTGATAGGTGGTGATCACTTCGATGTCCGGGTTGACCGAGCGTGCCCCGGCTTCATAACCGCGGGCAAACAGCACGACGGGTGGAACCAGGTCGGTGCCGTAGACGCCGGCGATGATATTGCTGCGGGTCAGCCGTGCTGCCAGCACGCCAGCCAGATAGCCTGCCTGATCTTCATGGAAGACCAGCCCGGTCAGGTTGGGGATTTCTTCCGCCTGGAACTGATCGACGCCAATGAAGTGGATGTCCGGGTAGTCCTGTGCAGCCTGAACGGTTGCCTCACCAAGCGCGAAGCCGACGGTTACGATGATGTCGTAGCCGTTCTCGGCAAATTCAGCGATGTTATCGGCGTAGTCCGTGCTGTCCTGCGTCTCGATGTAGTTGGCCTCACCGCCGAGCGCTTCCGCTGCCGCCTGCACGCCTTCCCAGGCGCTCTGGTTGAAGCTGCGGTCGTCAATTTCGCCCACGTCGGTGACCAGGCCGATACGAATGGCGGGTTCTTCTACAGCCGCCGCTACTTCGGTAGCCTCCTCGGTGGCCTCCTCAGTTGGGGCTGCCTCCTCAGTGGCCTCTTCGGTTGGGGCTGCTTCCTCGGTGGCTTCCTCAGTTGGGGTCGGTGTTGCCCCGCCGCCGCAGGCAGCCAGTCCCATAGACAGGATGGCAATGATCGCAAGCAGCCAGTAGAGCCGTTTGTTCGTCATGAACACTCTCCTCCTTCAAAAATGCATACGGATTTTGTGAAGTTTACTGATGTGGTCGGTGTTCCGGAGTGGTAAGAGAACCACTCGCCCCCCGACATCTCCGAACGTTGGGTGTGTGTAGGGAAAATGGCAATCTTGCGAATCAGCACCTCCCTCACTGGCAACATTCTGATTCAAATAATATACCCTGCCTGTGAGAAATTTGACACTAAATTATCATAGCACAGGGAAAAGCAAATTGCGACATGTTGTATGAACTAATACATATATGCGCCTGATGGCAGTTGAATCTTGAGCGCTGCCAATAGTGGGGATGGACAGCAGCAGGGCCGGTGCTGGTGTTCCGGCCCTGCACATATGGCACATATGGTATGCAGCTGTTGACTGCGTATGGACGTGCTGGTTTACCAGCATATCTCCCCCGGAAATGGCGTTACAGAGTTTCCAGGTAACGCTGACGCTCCCATTCGCTGACATGGATGCGGAATTCGTCCCATTCCAGCGATTTCGCCCGGTTATAGGCGCTGTAGATATGCTCGCCGAGTGCTTCTTTCAAAACGTCGTCATCGGCCAGTGCATCCAGCGCTTCCCGCAGGCTGCCGGGCAGCACGCCAACGCCTCTGGCCTCACGTTCCTCATCGCTCCACTCATAGACGTCGTCGCTGACCGGTGCGGGCGGTGTCATCTTCGCTTCGATGCCGTGCAGCCCGGCGGTAAGCATGACGGCGAATGCCAGGTACGGGTTGGCACTTGGATCGGGGAAGCGCAGTTCCACACGGGTGGACTGTTCGCGTCCGGGGCTGTAGCGTGGGACACGGATCAGGGCGGAGCGGTTGCGCTGTGCCCAGCAGATGTACACGGGCGCTTCATAACCCGGCGTGAGGCGTTTGTAGCTGTTGACGGTCGGGGCAACGACGGCGGCTAATGCGCGGGCATGGAGAAGCTGCCCAGCAACGAACTGCTGCGCGACGGTAGAAAGCCTGAATAACTCACTGCTTTCGTCGTAGAAGACGTTCTTGCCACTGTCTTTGTCCATCAGACTCTGGTGACAGTGCATGCCGCTGCCGTTGATCCCAAAGACCGGTTTGGGCATGAAGGTGGCAAACAGGCCGTATTTGGCGGCAATGCCCTTGACCGTGTATTTGAACGTGGTCGCATTGTCAGCGGCATGGAGCGCGTCGGAGTAGCGGAAGTCAATTTCGTGCTGGCCGATGGCGACTTCGTGGTGCTCCATTTCCACGTCAATCTTCAATGCCTGGAGGGCCTCCACAATATCGGAGCGGACGCGCTGGGCTTCATCGTTTGGAGAGAAATCGAAGTAGCCACCTACATCATGCGGGACGGCGCGGTGAGACTCGCCGTTTTTGCGGAACAGGAAAAACTCCAGCTCTGGCCCGACGTTGTAGGTGTAGCCCATTGCCTCTGCTTTTTCGATGGCGCGGCGGAGGGCATAGCGTGGGTCACCTTCAAAGGGCGTGCCGTCCGGCTTGTAGACATCACAGATCACACGCGCACGCAGGGGGAGGCCGTCTCCCGTCCAGGGCAGTACGCGGTAGGTCCGCGTGTCCAGGTGCAGGAACATGTCCGATTCCTGGATACGGGCGAAGCCCTGAATTGATGAGCCATCAAACCATACCCCGCGTTCGAGCGCTTCCTCCAGATGGTGTGCCGGGATAGTTACGCTTTTGGCCGTCCCCAGCACGTCGGTGAACTGCAGATCAATGAAGCGAACGCCGCGGTCCTTGACGTCCTGTAAGATGCTCTTTGCGTCAGCCACGATTGGGTTCCCCTTTCCTCAATAAGTGTTTTGGACGCGAATATGCGGAAAACAAAAAAGGCGGCGCAAATTCATGCTGCCTCATCTTACCGGAATTTTTAGCCCATTTTCCGGCATGTGTCCAGGTATATCCTGTCCTATCGCGTTTGTGGCCTTAGTACAATGCCTGTAGTAAATGTATGAATTGCCGCTGAACATCTTGATCGGGTTGACTGATGGCGGGCCGGAGATGTCGGCAGCTCATGTGCCGGACGTTTCGGCAAATGCTCGCAGCGCGTCGGCACTGTTGAGCGCGATTCGCTCGCTCTTGCGATCGATGCGCCGTATTAGGCCGCACAGGACATCTTTCGGGCCGAATTCGACATAGCGTGTGATTCCGGCTGTCTTGAGCGCTTCAATGCTTTCCGTCCAGCGAACGGGCGAGATGAGCTGTGCGCCAAGCTCTGCATTGATGGCGGCCACATCGGAAAGCGGTGCGGCGCTGACGTTGCCGATGACGGGCACGGATGGCGGACGAAAGGCCGTGCTGCTCAGGGCCTGCATGAATTTCTCCTGTATAGGGGCCATCAGCGGCGAGTGGGAGGCGATGCTTACTGCCAGCCGGACTGCCCGCCTTGCCCCTGCTTCTGTTGCCAGTTCCAGCCCGCGTTCCAGGGCCGCAGCATCACCGGAGATGACAATCTGACCGGGGCAGTTGTCATTGGCGACAACCAGCCGCTGACCGGTTTCTGCGCTGGCCTGCCTGCAAATTTCTCGCACAACATCTATAGACAGGCCGAGCAGCGCCGCCATTGCGCCGGGGTTCGCCTCTCCTGCCTGTTTCATCAGCCGCCCACGCTCCCGCACCAGCCGCAGCCCATCTTCAAAGGGAAGCGCGCCGGCAGCGGTCAGGGCGGTCAGTTCGCCCAGGCTGTGTCCGGCCATGAAAGCAGGGTGCACCGGCCCAATCTCCGATTCCAGGGCGCGCAGGGTGGCGATGCCGGTCACGTAAAGGGCGGGTTGTGTGTTGATGGTGTCATTCAGCGTTTCGGCGGGGCCTTTCCAGCACAGTTTGGAGAGCGCGACTCCCAGCAAATCGTCCGCCGCCTCGAAAATCTCTCGCGCTGAAGCATAGGACGCCGCGATGTCAGCGCCCATACCGACTTCCTGCGACCCCTGGCCGGGGAAGACAAATGCCGTCTGTGCCCATGTGGTCATCTGGATATGCTCCTGCTGTCCTTGCTAAGCCGGATGATTAACGCGAAAAGCCGTGCTGTCTTTCTGACGGCACGGCCTCATGTTTGTCATGACGCGGAGAGGATTCTACTCTTCCTCGATCTCAATGACTTCGTGCCCGTTGTAAGTCCCGCAGTGGGGGCAGACATGATGGGCGGGTTTATACTCATTGCAGTTATCGCAGCGAACCAGATGGCGCAGGCTGAGCGCATCGTGTGCACGGCGGCGGTTGCGGCGGCTGCGTGAGACTTTTCTCTTGGGAAGCGGACCCATTGGTATACTCCGGTTGGTAACCTGGTTGTTGACCGATGTTTCTTCGAAAAGAACGCCCGGCAGGAATCACCGGACGACAGGTGCAAAAGATTATAAGGGCGGGGTTGGGGCATGTCAAGGCAAAGTTGGCCCCTCGGAGAAGTGCCCCGCAGATACCGGAAAGTTCGCGCCGGAGGCAAATTCCAATTACACTGGAAGCAGGGTGTATTCGGAATTGGGGCCAGATGGGCACCGCCTGTGACTTGAGTTACAGGCTCAGCAGGAAAAGCCCACTTTTAGTGGACTGGGTGTCCGGGCTGGTATGAAAA
>JALSTC010000107.1 GCA_026983935.1 Ardenticatenia bacterium | reverse complement strand
GGGTATGGGGATGCCGCTGCTCATTCTGCTCGTTGCCTGGGCTTTATTGACCGTTCGGCTGGACGCGCCCTGGTTCGGGATCGCCGAGGAAAACGGGGCCTGGATCAGTGCGGCGGTGCGTAACTACCGCCTCTACGGAGCGGACAACCTGTGGCTGATGCAGGTGCTCAACGCCGGACCGGCCACGCCGGAGACGTACCATTACTATGTGCATCACCCGCCGCTGGTGGTCTGGTCGGGCTGCTGGGAGCCATCCTCGCTTTCCGCCATGATTCGCGCCGGGCAAAGGCTGTGCTGGGCGTTGTTTGTCGTCGGCGTCGGCTATCTGCTCCTCTTTCGCAATGCCGGTTACATCCACATCTACTATAAAATCTTCCTGGCCCCACCGCTCCCACCGCTGGCGGCGAGGCGGTCACGCTGCTGGCGCTGGCAGACGCGATTACTGCCTATACCTCGCCGGGCGATATAATTCTGACCGATATGCCTTTTGTCAGCGCTTCGCTTGAGTATTACGCCTTCCGGGGATGTCACGACCTGGCCGGTGACTCCGGCGGCGGCGCTGGCCTGTGCGGAGCAGGAGAGCGAAGCGATGGTTTACATTTACTGCAGCGATGAGGCGGTCCTGCCGGAGGCAATGGTGGCTTATCCTGCGCAGGCTGCGAGCGGCTGCCTGTTTGTGCGTCTGCATTGAACCGGTGGGTATGATGCGCGGAATCTCGTACAAACTGGCTGTTCAGACGGCGGCGCTGCTGCTGACCGTGATCGCCGCCATTCCGATCTATATCGGCCTGCAGCAGGGCCTTGATGGTCTGACGTGGGCCGGGCTGATTCTGGTGGCACTGGGAATGGGGATCGGCCTGTGGATCGGCTGAGACGTATTCTGTGGATGGCGATTGTTGTCGGGATGCTGCTGCCGGGCATGAACGCGCTCCCGGCACAGGCGCAGGACCCGGCGGTGGACTACCTGTACAATCAGATCAATGCCCTGCGGGCTTCGGTCGGTGTGCCGCCGTATGCTTACAACGCGCAGCTTGCCCTTGCCGCGCAGTGGCACAGCGAGGACATGGCAGCAACCGGCAGCATCTCGCACACCGGCTCCGATGGTTCATCGGTGCAAAGTCGTGTGCTGGCTGCCGGGTATCCTGCCGGATCGGGCGGGGTGATTGCCGGCGAAAACATTTACGCGGGCATGGGCGGCCCGGAAAATGCCTACAACTGGTGGCTGAATTCTCCGGTTCACTACCGGGGCATGACCAGCACCTACTATACCGAGATCGGGATCGGTGTGGCGCACGGCGCAAACGGCTGGACATACTACACACTGGTCTTTGGCTCGCGACCAGAGGGCGCGGTGGGCGGGCCGCCTCAGCCGCCGCCTCCGCCCCCCGTGCAGCCGCCGCCCCCGACTGCGCCGCCCGCGCCGGCGGTCCCGCCGACTGTCGTGCCACCGACGCCCATCCCGCCGACGGATACACCCGTTGCCACGCCGACGCCTTCGATGACCAATACACCCTGGCCGACGGTCAACCGCCAGACATTCACGCCGCGCCCATCGCCGACGCTCACGGCAGGGACGCCGATCGTTCAGGCCACAGTTACCGCCGCAGAATCGGGCACGCCGCTGCCGACGCCAACCTTGCGGCCCTCACCTGCCGTGACCGATGTGCCTGTGGACGAGGCTGCTGGCCTGGAGACTCCGCCGGTTGTGTGGTTTGCGGTGCTCTGTGTTATGCTGGTAGGTGTGCTCAGCAGCGGGGCAGGGGCGCTGGCCCTGTGGCGCCGCCGATGAGCCTGCTCCTGTGAGGCATCTTTCGATCAGGTAAAGGAGCCGTGTTTTATGGAGGAAGAGGCTGTCAACGTACTGCTCACGGTGAAAGTCGACGAGCATATGGTGCAGCGGCTGCAGGCGATTTCGCCGCGCCTCAATGTGATCGTGCGTCCGGCGCATACCGCCGCCGAGATTCCCCCGGATGTCTGGGGCGAGGTGGAGGTGCTGCTCACGGCGCGGGTGCTGCCCGATCGCGAAATGGCTCCCCGGCTGCGCTGGGTGCAGTCCATTTTCGGGGGCGTTGACGCTGTTCTGGATGATCCGCTCTTTGAGGGCGGCGAGGTGATGCTGACAACCGCCAGCGGCGTACATGCGGTGACGATGGCCGAATTCACGCTGGGGATGATGTTGATGTTTGCGCACCAGATTCCGCTGGTGATGCAGTGGCAGGCTGCCCATGAGTGGCCGAAGGATCGCTATGATCTTTACCGTCCGCGGCTGCTGCGCGGCGCGACGCTTGGCATCGTGGGCTACGGCAGCATCGGGCGGGAAGTGGCGCGGCTGGCCCGATCGTTTGGCATGAAGGTGCTGGCTATCAAGCGCGATGTCATGCACCCGGCCAGCGGCGAAAGCTACGTGGAGGCAGGCACGGGCGATCCGGAAGGCGTGCTGCAAGATCGCCTGTATCCGCCGCAGGCGCTCAAGTCCATGCTCAAAGAGTGCGATTTTGTGGTCGTGCTGGTGCCCCGCACGCAGGAGACGCTCAACCTGCTGGATGCGGAGGCCATCGCCGCCATGAAGCCCGGCGCGGTCTTGATCAATCTGGCGCGTGGGGGTATCGTGGATGAAGAGGCACTGGTCAATGCGCTGCGATCCGGAAAGCTGGCAGGCGCGGCGTTTGACGTGTTTGAGACAGAGCCGCTGTCGGAAGACAGTCCGCTCTGGGACGCGCCGAATCTGGTCATCAGCCCGCATGTTGCGGGGTCAATGCCGGATTATCTGGAGCGGGTGCTGGATGTCTTTGCGGAGAATTTGAAGCGCTACCTTGCCCATCGCGAATTGTTGAACGTGGTGGATATGCAGCGCGGTTATTGATCCGCGCAACTTCCACCGGAGATATGCGTAACATAGAATAGAACACCGGTATGGGAATATCAGGGTCAAGCAGGAGAGGTGAGCCATGACCAAGAAGCAGACTCGAACGGATATCCCGGACGTGGAAGAAGAGCGGCTCCGTGAGGAGGAAGAATCGGTATTTGACGCATTCCTGCGCTATCAGCGTCAGGCGGCTAAAGAGACAAAGCTGGCATTTGACGCGCTGATTCCTGAAGGATTCAAAGTGCATCGCCGTGAGGCCAAGCGTGCCTTCAAGAAGTCGTTCAAGGTGCTGTTGGAGGCCATCGCCGAGCGGATTGATGTGCCGGAAGAAGAAGAGGAAGAAGCAAAGCCGCGGACAACCGGCAAAGCCAAGGTGAAGGTAGAAGTCAGTTAGCGGGCAGACGCCCTGCCATTACCGAAAAGGCGGTTTCCCCAATGGGGAGCCGCCTTTTTGAGTCCGTGGCGCGTTCAATTGGCCAGGATGGGCAGTGACTCGATCGCGCCGCTGGTGGTGAGTGCCGCCGTCTGCACCCAGCCCTCCCGGCCATCCGCCAGCCGGATCATCAGCCAGTTGGCGGCCCGGTTTCGCCCGCGCAGCCGCGTGATCGGCTCATCTCCATCCAGCGTGGCTTGAATGGCGGCGGAGTCGGCAGGCCTTTCGCGCAGGGGAATCTCCACGTCGGCGAAGACGGCCACCTCACGCGGTACGAGCATCAGCAGGACATCCGGGCGGGCGCGTGGGTCAAGCACGGTATATTCCCCCGCGCCATCAGCCGAGGCGATCAGGCTGTGCGCCGCGCCATCAGAGACAATGGCATAGATCGTGTGCCCATCCGGTGACCAGACAGGCAGACTGCTGACGCCTTCCCAGACGAGGTTTGGCGGTGCTGTCGGCCCCGATGCGGCAGCCAGCGCCGGGCCTTGCATGAAGCCGCCGCTGCGATAGTAGGCAAGCTGCTCGCCGCGCGGTGCCGGGAAGACCATCCCCTGCCAGTTCAGTGTGGCCGTGACGGCAGGGGCGTCCGGCGGCAGCAGGGAGATGCTGCCGGCCTGATTGATGCTGAAGGCGGACAGGCCAGGCAGCCAGTGGACGGATTCGGCGCTGCCGGGCAGGATGCGCGTGACTGCGCCGCGCCACGTGTCCAGTCGGTAGACGCCCGATTCCATGCCGGCGGCGGCTTGCGGCACGGCAAAGACGGCCATCCCACTGGCGGCGTCGAAGGCCGGTGGCGTGATGGCCGTCGGCGGCAGCAGCGGGGCGGCGGCCCCTGCCTGACAGTCGTAGACATACAGACCCTCTGCGCCCGTTCGTGCATCGTGGGCACTGTAGAGAAAGCGGTCGGGGGTCTGCCAGCCGACGAAGACCCATTCCTCGCCCTCGCGGACGCCGCCTCCGTCATCCGGCGACGTGAGATCGAGTGCTGCCGGCCCGGCGGACGGCACTCGCCCCGATTCGCTGGCGAAGCTGACCATCATCACCGCTGCCGCGCCACCGTGCCCGGCGTGCAGACGCTCCTGCCAGATCAGGCGGCGTCCATTGGGAGACCAGATCGGGTTGGCGGGGTAGGTGTCGCTGTCGGTCAGGCGGATGCTGCTGCCGCTGGCGGCGGTGTACAGGTAAAGCTGCGGCTGTCCTTCGTGTGCAGACGTGTAGACGAGACGCTCGCCGCCGGGTGACCATACCGGGCCGCCTGCCGCCGGATTGAAGGCGTTGAGCGCGTAGCTGCGTCCCATGGCGGGCGTTGTTTCCGGGGGTAGCAGGCTGCCGATCAGCAGGCGGGAGCCGCCGCCGGGCAGTGTGATCAGGCGCAGACTGGCCGCGGGATCACTGCCCGGCAGCTTCTGCGTGATCAGGATCAGGCGGTCACCGGTCGGGGCGGGGGCTGCCCGGAAAGTCGTCTCCGCGTCGGGGCGCAGGGCCAGTGTGATCTGGCCGGAGCCGTCGGGGTTGGCCGCGATCAGACCGCTGGCCGCGCTGTAGATCAGCCAGGGGCCGCCCGGATCAAGGCCGGACTGGGCGCTGCCGGT
>JALSTC010000106.1 GCA_026983935.1 Ardenticatenia bacterium | reverse complement strand
GATGCTCCAGATGTGCTTCTTATATATTCACCTAAACACCTTCACTGTAAAATATAGCAATAAACTGGCTGAACAGCGTGTGCGTTTTGTCGCGGTTGTATGACAGATTGCACACAAAAAAACAGGCCGTTAAAAACAACGGCCTTCGTTTTTGATACTATGGTGGATAGATAGCCAGAGTGTCAATCTCTACACATTGTTACCGAAAAATCGGCGCGAAAGCCCTCGCCTTCAGGCGTGGGGAGCGTCACTTACTGTGTACCCCATACCGCGCACAGTCTGGATAATATCGGAGCGCCCTGTAGCGGCCTTTATTTTTTGCCGAATCCGGTAAATATGGTGACGCACAATATCAGCCGCTTCCCATACCTGTACATCATATGCCTGTACTTCGCGCACCAGTTCTTGATGGGAGAGTACACGGGGGGCCTGACTGACCATATAAGCCAGCAAACCAAACTCAGTGGGGCTTAATTCCAACAAGTGGTTATCCAGCGTGACAACATGCCGTAGCAAATCAATGACCAGGCCGCCGTGCTCCAGGAATCGTGCCTTGCTTTCAGTGGCAGGAGACGTGTTGTCATGTCCGGGGACAGCCTCATTCATGTCCGGGTCAAGGCTGCGTGCCAGCTCAGTGAGTAAGCTCCGCTGGCGCATGGTTCGTTGGAATTTATCCAGTCCGGTACGGACACTTTCTCGCAGTTCGTCTACTTTAACAGGCTTGAACAGGTAGTCGTGTGCGCCTTTGCGGAGCGCCTCCACTGAGGTTTCCAATGATGCGTAGGCGGTGAGTACAACAATTGCCGTTTCCGGGGAGCACTGGGTCACCTGTTCCATGACGGCCATACCGCTCATGTCCTGGAGATTCAGATCGAGCAGTATCAGGCCGAACTTTTGCTCTGCGATATAGGTCAGTGCGGCTTTGGCGCTGTCTGCTGTCACGATCTGATATCCTTCGTTCGTCAGAACATCCTCCAAAAAGGAGCGTATCGCAGCCTCGTCGTCTACAACAAGGATTTTTGCTGGTAATGACATTTTTCTTGTCCTACACATATGGAGTAAGCGCCTGTATTTCTTACGCCGGGACCACAATCGTAAACGTTGTGCCCCTGCCAACCTCGCTTTCCACTGTGAGATTGCCTCCATGAGCAATAACAATCTCATATATCGTGGAAAGCCCCAGTCCAGAACCATGTGTCTTTGTTGTGAAGAACGGCTCGAATATATGCGGTAGAGTTTCTGATGGTATACCGATGCCGGTATCTGTAAACGCAATCTGCACTGCCGGGATGGTCGCCGCATTTTGGCCTGTGTTGGAAACGGGCATGTGCGTCGTTTCCATGCGAATCTGGATGGTGCCACCATCCGGCATGGCATCCATGGCGTTGAGGATCAGATTCAGAAATACTTGCTTGAAATGATCGGGGTTGATTTTTACCGGAGGGAGTTCCGTCCTGGTATATTCTACGGAGACGTGATTATGCTGTAGCTGTTTATCCAGCAAAAACAACACATCCTCCAGCAGCATACCAACATCGGTCATCTTGCGTACTTTTTGGGCCGGACGATAAAATTCTCGCATCTGGCGAACCAGTGTTGCAACACGGTTGAGTTCCTCATCAACAATGCCCAGGTAACGCTCCAGTTTCTCGCGGCGCATCCCTCCTATCACTTCCTCTCTGGAGAGCGTTATGTAACCCTGCACTGCCTGAAGGGGGTTGTTGATTTCGTGGGCAATCGAAGAAACCAGACGCCCCAGAGCAGCCATTTTTTCGCTCTGGATGAGTTGGGCCTGGGTCCGTTCACGCTCCTGGAGCGATACCTTCAGCTCTTCATACAGGCGGGAATTCTCCAGTGCAACAGTCAATGCCGAGGCAATCGCCTGGAATGTGTGCAGATCATCATGTGTGTATATACCCGGGCTGTTGTGAGACAGGCTGATGGCACCAATGACTCGTTTGGGCGTTATCAGGGGGGCGACCATTACTGCGCGTGGTAATACAATCATGTGGCTCTCCGCACGTCCGGAATATCGCGGGTCAGTCTGGGCATCCTCTACAAGGATCGCTTCCTGGTGCTCCACGGCCCAACCGATAATGCCTTCACCCGGCTGGAAACACACGGGAATTTCCTGCTCTGTTTCACCGTACAATGTTCGCAAAAAACATATTTCTCCCGTTGAATTCAACCGCAGCAAAGAAACCGAATCGGCCTGAAAGAGATTGCTGACATGGTGTAATGCGATATGAACGACGGTAGCAGAATCGAGCGTGCGAGTCAGCGCGATACCGATTTCATTCAGGGCCTGTAGTTCACCGGCCCGCTTTTCCACGTTCGCGTAAAGACGCGCATTCACCAGCGCCATCGCGACGACTGGCGCAACATCTTCGATTATGCTCAGATCATACTGAGTGAATTTGCCATTCTGTTTGTTCACGATTTCAATGACGCCCAGAATCTCATCCCGGTACCGGAGAGGTGCACACACCAGTGAGTGGGTTTGATGTGCGGCCAGCTCATCCACCCCGCTGAAAAAACGTTCATCCTGAGATACATCATTGATGTAGACGCTCTCCCCGTGCTGTGCCACCCAACCGGCAACTCCCTGCCCTGGTGCTAATCGAAAGCCTTTCAGCCTGTCCATCTCGGTTGACAGGGAAACCTCAAAAACAAGTTCATCGCTTTTCGGGTCGCGGAGCAAAATCGATCCGTGCAAAGCATCGAGTACCCGGCAGATTTGCTCCAGGGCTGTGCTCAGCACGGTCTGCGGATCAAGGGAAGATATCATCGCCATGCTGAAGGTGTTGAGCATATCCAGGTGCTGGATATGTTCCTGTACCTGTTCATACAGGCGTGTATTTTGCAGCGCAGCGGCAGCCTGGTTGATTAACACTTGCAATGTAGCCACGGGGAGTGAATCAAACCGGCCGGGAGTGGCGCTGCTCAGAAATACGATGCCAACATTTTTGCCTTCTACATGCATGGGTAACCAGGCACATGCGCGAATTTGCGCGATATCCAGTCCCTCTATGGAGGCCGTATTGAGCATGTCAGCGATAGCAGCCCATTCGGGGTGAGTTGATATATCAGAGACAACCATCGGGTGTCCCTTTTGGTACATGTCGTTTAGAAAAGACATCTGGCCCATGGGGAAATGCAGCGCTTCGACAACATCTTGTTTCGTTGCCGCCTCGCCACGCGCGCCAATGACACGGCCGTATCCTTTGTCAATAGAGATGATGATGGCATGATCATAAGAGACTAAATATTGGATATGATCCAGAATGTATTCCACCAGCCCATCAAGATCGAACCAGGTATGGCTTAACTCATTCGTGAGGCGTTGGAGTATAACGGCCTGCTCACGGCGTGTCTGTTCCGCTGCGAACAGCTGCGCATTCCGAATTGCCTGAGCAGCGCGGGCCGCGATAGAAGCGAGTAGCGGCAGCAGCATGTCATCATACGATGCGGCAGCCCAATTACCCAGCGCCAGAACAGCTATGATGTGTTGCTCATCTTTGATAGGCACAAGCAACACTCTGCCTCCCCGGATAAAATCGGGAGGGAACGAGTATTCCATCTCGTCCAGGTCCTTGTCTGTCATCCAGGTGGTCTCTGTAATGACAGACTGAAGATGCCGCCCCAGGGCTTGAAGAGAATCTGCCCCGGTATCCTGGTCAATGATGCGGATGTGACCGTCTGCCAGCATCAACGTGTATTCAATAGCGGATCGCGTCCCCTCCCACAGGATGCCCGACTGCATACTGGCAGCAGTAGCCATTGTTTGCAGGGTGATCTGCAAAATCGTCTGCAAATCCAGCGTAGAAATCAGCTTCTGATCAAATTCGGTGAGCATCTGCAACCGGTCCGTCTGGGAAACTGCCTGATAGAGACGGACATTGAATAGAGCTGTGCCCAATTGCAGGCTGATGGCCTTGAGTAGTGTGTTATCAATCTGGGGTCGTTTTGCAGAGTCTTGCCAGAATATGGTCGCTATTCCCTGTACGCCGCCTCGTGTAAGCAGTGGAATACAGATATGAGTGGGCGATCTGGAATGGGACGTTTCCGCCTGATGCGTTAGCACCGGGCATGTGGAGGGAACATCTGTCACGGCTTGCATATTGCCGTCAACCATAAAATGATGACAGGTCAGGCACGTTTGGGCAAAGGATTCGGGAGATGCTGGCGGAGTACCGATGCGAGCAACGACCTGGGGGGAAGGCTGATATGGAGGTGCGACACTGGTTATGATCCACCCCGCGTTTGCCTGCCACATGCGTAAAATGGTGTCCAGTGCGACGGCAGCCAGTTCCGCCAGATCGAAGAGATTGATAGAGATTGAGGCGATGGTGTTCAACGCCGCCAGGCCATCAGTGAGATGTTTCAGACGCGCGATGTGTTTTCTGTATGTCTTTTCCTGTTGTTGCAGCGTTTGCACCTGACCGCGTAGAGTTTCTAACTCATGCATCAGTTGGGCATCAGCGTTTTTGTCCTCGGAAGTCATATCCATCTGCTTTACGATCCCTCTCAACAGAGACAGTTTCTACGTTGTGTGCGCGTTTGCATACCATTGTTGGTGATCCCATGAAATGGGACACTGTATCGCGATTTGTTGCTCCATTTTACCAGGGGGGAGCGGCTTGGTCAGCCATTGGCCCTCAAACTCGATCGGGGTTATGTAGCTTAACGCGGAATGGGTGCGTTTGTGCACATGCACCTCGTCCAGGAATTCCTCCGATAGAGTGACAGGATCAGCGAGATCATGACAATCGGACAAGCCTTATAGTACCACTTCAGCCTTGAACTCTGCGCTGAATTTACGTTGTTTTGCCATTATACGGCCTCCATCTTCCTGAACCAACCCGCGAATTAACGGGGATGTCCGGTTTCCAAGGGCCACTACAC
>JALSTC010000105.1 GCA_026983935.1 Ardenticatenia bacterium | reverse complement strand
GAGCAGTCCTTCTACCATGACCTCCAGGGCTGTCTCAGTGCCTATGGCACCCAGTGCCAGCGCCGCCGCAAGCTGCACATCCAGATCATCGTCTTCCAGCATGGGGCGCAGTTCTTTGATCGCGTCACTTTTGCCCAGTGCGCCGAGGCCGATGCAGCCCAACAGGCGGATGTGTGTATTGGTAGCACGCAGTGCCTGCCGCAGGATAAACAGGACGTTCTTATCGCGGGTTGTGACCAGCGCGGCCATGGCCCGCTCACGCACGGTTGGGAACTGCGATGGAGTCAGCAGTGCGGCTGTGAGGCGTTTGAAGACCTCGCCGCGCCAGGGAGCATTGATCGGAGCGTCCGGTACCCAGTGCACCAGACTGAAAAGATTGTTTAGCAGCAGATCGGGCTGCTGGGAAAGCCGGTTGCGAACGGCCCGATTCATCATTGTTTCTGGCGCGTGGGCTGCGGCAAAAGGAATCGCATCGGCCCAATGTGGATCGGAGACAACCTGATCCAGGGTGAGATCGCCTTCAGGATCGATAACTGTCACGCTGGCCAGAAACGCACGCAGCAGCGGATGGGCGAAGTCATAGCGCTGTCCCGTGCGTTCGACCATCAGGCCAGATTTTATCGTCAGCGTTCTGAGAAGCTCGTTGATGTTCAAATTTGCGCCGTTGCTGCTTTGTAGGGCATTTTCAGCAAGCGCCGTGAGTTGTTCGGTGGAGAGCGCACCTTCTGTTTGTATAGCGGCTGCAAGTCGGGCGACCGTATAAAGTGCTTCGTCCGCCAGATCGTCCTTTCCTTCCAGCCCCTTCATCTGGAACCGATTGGTGATGTAGGCATTGTACCAATCCCAGGAGAGCGGCCGTTCTTCGGGTTCGCTCTCGAGATTGCTGTATGTGGCAAAAATACGCATAGTCAGATCAAGCGGAGTCAATCCGCGGGCGTCAGTGGTAACCATACGCAAGGTTCGTTCATCGGGAGGCTCAACAACCTGGCGTCTGCTCCCGGCTGCCTGTGGCCAGACGGCTGCCCATTTTTGGGCATACGTCAGCACGTCATGGTCGGTCCAGGGACGGAGGAAGATCGGTGTCAGGCCAAGCTGCGTCAGCGGATGGTAGCCGGCTGCCGGCCCGCTGACGATGACCATGCATTCGGGATAAGTGTCCAGGAACCGCTGCAGCCAGGCCAGCTTGTAGGGACGTTCTTCGAGAGGCAGGTCGTCAAGGCCATCAATCAGCACCAGCGCCTGCCCGCTGTTCAGGCGGTTGTACACATATCGCGGCACGGTTACAGCCGTGATCCGGCGGACATTATGCTGAATGGCCCTGACCAGCGGCTCGGCAGGATCGATTTTCTTGTTGGCTGTTTCCTGATCAACTACAACATCATCAATGTGCACCAGAATTGGCATCAAACGGTGAAGATCGAGGATAGGGCGCTCTGCCTGTTCCTCGCCTTCTGCCAGGGCCTCACTTGCCTGTTCCTGCGCATGCTTGATCAGCTCCATCGCCCGTTTTTGAATCTCGGCCCGCTTCTTGAGCCGCGCTTCCAGTTCTTCGTCACTGAGCTGGGCTTCCTCTTCCTCGATAGACTGCTGGACGATATCTTCGGTCTCGGCAAAATCCAGTCTGCCAAGTGCCCACAGAGCAATAGCAGCCAGTGCCGTGCTCCTGCCGCTGCCCGGCTGCCCGAGCAGCGCCAGATGACGCTCCCCCGCTCCCAGGTCTTTGATGGAAAATGTGGGGATGTTGTACGGGGCATAGCAGGCGGGAAATTCATGGATCATCGGAACGACGCGGAAAACGTCGCGCAGACGTCGCTCGCCCGTTGTATCATATGGCTGAATGCCTTGAATAAAACGCGGCTCGACGAGAATATCGGTTAAGGGAGCCAATTTCCCGGCGGTGTGGTACTGCTGGCAGTAGTTGTAGATGTCAATCTGGTAGCGGGCATCGGCTGTGCGCGTTGCGAAGCGCCTTGCGCTTTCGGCGCGTTCACCCGCCTCTGCTCGCAGCCTGCTGAGCTGGCGGCGCAGGCGATAAACAATGTAGGCAATGACTGTGCCGCTGATAAAGCCAATGAGGAATGAAACGGGATCAAATCGGAAGTCGGACATGTTCATTACCCCGGTTTAAAGCTGGACAAGAATTCGGCCACAACTGGCGCAAAAGACCAGGTTATGACCCTGACGAACTTGCTGCACGACGGTAGATGTCTGGCTCACGCCGCAGGTCTTGCACATATTGCCCTCAAGTTCAGAGACGGCGTGGCCGCGTTTGCTTTTTCGGAGGGTTTCGTAGATCGCCAGACCTTCCTCGCTGACGGCTTTCAGCGCTTCCTGTCGTTGGGCGTTGAGTTCGCTCAGTTCTTGCTGCAGCGTCTCTTTTTCGGTGGATAGTGCGGCCTGTTCCTCCGCCCATTCTTTGCGAGCCAGTTCCAGTGCCTGCGCGGCTTTTTCGCGTGCCGCCTCACCCTGTTCGATTTCGATCATTGCTTCGAGCAGGTCATCTTCCAGCTTGGCGCGGCGGCGTTTAAGGGAAGCAACCTTATCCTGCATATCCTGCAGTTCTTTGGGGCTGCTTCCGGTGCTGGTGAACATGCTCCGTTCCAGGGTTTCTGCCTGTTCGCTTACGCTTTTGATTTCCAGTTCCAGGTCACGGGCCTGTCTTTGCCAGGGTATGAGCACATCCTCGGCATGTTGGAGGGCTGTTTCCGCAATGATGACCTTGTCATTCTGGCCCAGGCGTTTCTCAATCTCTGCCAGGCGGAACTGATGTTCGGAGATAGCAAGATCAATGGTTTGCAGGTGATATAAGGCCTGCGCTTGATTCATGGTCCGGTATCCGAAAGTTGCACATCGTTGTACAATGGCTGAGAGTATACTGTTTCGCATTATACACGCGCCAGAATCACGCGGCAAACCGGGAAATAAGGGGGCGGCCAGTATGCGGAGTTTGCGGACTACACAGATTTCTCCGGCTGAGTGGCGATGGGTGCTCATTGTGGGCGGGGTGCTGGCTTCGCTGACAATTCTGCCTTACGTCTGGGCGCTGGCAAGTAATGCGTCTGCCACGCAGTGGCAGTTCATGGGTGTTCTGGCGAATCCACAAGATGGGGCAACTTACCTGGCCAAGATCGGGCAGGGAATACGTGGCGCATGGCTGCTGCATTTTGCGCATACCCCAGAACCCCATTCTGGCGCAGCTATTCAGGTTTTCTATCTGCTGCTGGGCCATCTGGCACGGCTGACTGGCATTTCCAGCATTATCATTTTTCATGTGGCGCGTGTGGCAACCACGCTTTTCATGTTCATTGCGCTGTATCAATTCGGGGCCACTGTGTGGTCGCGGCTGCGCCCCCGCCGTCTGTTCTTTGGTCTGGTGTCGGTTGGTTCGGGCCTGGGGTGGCTGGTTCTGGTTCTGGACCCGGCGGCGCGCAATGTGCCCGATGTGACAGTACCCGAGGCCTATCCGCTGTACAGCGCCTACGCCAATCCGCATTTTCCTCTTGCCATCGGCTGCCTGGCTTTGCTGGCAACAATTTATGTCAGTGTTTTCCGCATCGACTTCAAAGAAGCCCCAACGGTGGCCAACGGCGGCCTGGGCATTGTGGTGCTCACGTTGGTGATGGCTTTTGTGCTCCCTCAGGCGATGATTCCGTTTGGTGTAACACTGCTGGTCTATCTTGTTGTTCGGGGCTTGCGGGATCGGGCGCTGCCCGTGCGGGAAACCCAATGGGTGCTGCTCTTTGCGCTGCCAGCGGCACTGATGGCTGCGTACTATTATGCGGTTGTGTCCTACAACCCGGTGATGGATGCCGTCTGGAATGGGCAGGTACTGGCGGAGAGCGCTTCACCTCTGCTGGTAATTCTGGCCTATGGGCTGATCCTGTTCATCGCCATTCCGGGATTGCTGCGGGCTATCCGCCATTTTGAAGAAGATGGCGATCAGTTGATGTTGATCTGGCTGCTCGTCAATTTTTCGCTGGTCTTCCTGCCGTTTAATCAGCAGCGGCGTATGATGACCGGCCTGATCATCCCCGTGACGTTTTTTGCTGTGCGTTCTCTGGAGGATTACTGGCTGCCGCGAATTACGAGCCGCTGGCGGCCTGCATTGCAGGTTCTGCTGTTTGCCCTGGTGCTGCCCAGCAATGTCCTCGCGCTGGGTGTTCCGCTTTTTGGTCTGATCAACCCTGAGGCCGGGCTGGATCAGCGGCTGCTTGTGGAACATGGCTATTGGGATGCGATGCGTTGGCTGGCGACCACAGGCAAGCCAGATGATGTTGTGTTGAGCGCGCCGAATGTCGGGCTGTGGATACCCGCCTGGGGAGAAAAACGTGTGGTATACGGGCATCCCTGGGAAACGCTGGATGCTGAGACTAAGAAAGCGCAGGTTGAACAGTGGTATCAGGGCCAGGGCTGTGAGGAACTGCTGGAAATGTACCATGTGCGTTATGTGATCGTTGGGCCGCAGGAGCTGGCATTAGGGGCAGGGCAGCCTGGTGCTGATGCCTGTTATGCTGATCTGGGTGAGCGCAGCGCCCGCGCGGTGTCCTTTTCGGACGTAACGGTTTACGAACTGGCCGATTAGGGGGCGTGGGGTGATGGCCCGCCGCTTGATCAGCGCTTTGACGTTTATCCTGCTGATGCTGGTCTTGATAGCCTGGCTGTGGCCTTTGCTGCTTGGCGAGTCTCTTTTCTGGGGACTGCCCACACTTCAGTTTTACCCCTGGCGATCGTTCGCTTTTGACCAACTGCGGGCTGGTATTCTGCCGCTCTGGAATCCTTATAATGGCGGTGGTGCGCCGCTGCTGGCAAATTACCAGACTGCAGTATTGTACCCGCCCAACTGGCTGCATCTAGTGCTGCCTCATGTAGCCGCCATGAATCTACTGGCTGTGGGACATATTGTCTGGGCGGCGGT
>JALSTC010000104.1 GCA_026983935.1 Ardenticatenia bacterium | reverse complement strand
CGTCCCGGTGCGCGCGGGCTTTGCCTATGATCTGATGGCGGCTTTTCACCCGCTGGTCAAGAACAAGATGCCGGATGGTTCCGAGGCATTCATGAACAGCGATATGGCCGGGGACTGGATGTCCAATCTGGAATGGCGCTGGGTGGTGCGGGCGCTGAATGGGGACATCCTGGCGGCGGATGTGTGGCAGAACGGCGACTCGCTGGGAACGACGACCTTTGACCTGCCGTTTGACAGCCCGCATCGCTATCACTTCACCTGGGTGGCGGAGCGGGATGGCACGGTGACGTTTGGGCTGGAGTTCCGCAACAAATGGCCGCTGGCGATGACCAAAGTCTGGCTGCATGGGGCCACCTGTGAGGAGCGTGCGGCGGTCTGAGGCGGGGGACTGCCGGGATGAATTATTCGAGGGGCCGGGTGCAAACCCGGCTCTTTTTTGTGGTCGGATGTCAGGCAAGAGCACTGAATCCTGTCCTATAATGAAATTAAGGAGGTGAACAGAGGTAAGGAGGAAGAAGAATGGATGCCACAGTCCGAAGGGATTTCCCCGTCGATCCGACAGTGCAGAGCCGCGCTGTTGAGTCGCTGCGTGCCATACTATCAAGGCTGTTCCGGGATGGCAAAGCGCGTGACTTCGCCGTCCGTCTCTGGGACGGTCAGGTGCTCCCCGCGGAGACCGACGCCGGGCCACGCTTCACGCTGGTGCTCACACATCCCGGTGCACTGCGGCGCATGTTTGTGCCGCCCGGTGAACTGACGCTGGCCGAGTCCTATCTGCGCGGTGACTTCGACATCGAAGGCGACATGATCGCCGCGATGGGACTGACGACGCACTTTGTCGGTCTGACGGCCCGCGACTGGCTGTATCTGGCCCGCCAGGTGATGGCCCTGCCCGCGACGCGGCCACCCCGTGAGTTTGTGGACGGTCGCCGGGCGGCGAAGCTGCGCGGTTTGCGCCACTCACGGGAGCGCGACCGCGCCGCTGTGACCTACCACTATGACGTCGGCAATGATTTCTACAGCCTCTTTCTGGGGAAGTGGATGGCCTACTCGTGCGCCTACTTCCCCACGGAAGCTACCGATCTCGATGCCGCGCAGGAAGCCAAGCTGGAACATATCTGCCGCAAGCTGCGCCTCCAGCCCGGCGAGCGCCTGCTGGATATCGGCTGCGGATGGGGCGGGCTGCTGGTTTATGCGGCGCAGAAGTATGGCGTTCAAGCAGTTGGCATCAACCTCAGCGAGCCGCAGGTGGCGTATGCCCGCGAATGGATTGACCGGGCCGGCGTCTCCGATCGGGCGCGGGTTGAAATTCGTGACTACCGCGACCTGAACCCCGATGAGCCGTTCGACAAGATCGTGAGCGTGGGCATGTTCGAGCATGTGGGGCGGGCCAAACTGCCGGAGTACTTCGAAGCCGCCTATCGTGTGCTGCGTCCCGGCGGGCTGTTCCTCAATCATGGCATCGCGGCCCAGTTCAGCAATTCACCGGGCTGGATCGAACGGGCGCTTTTCCAGCGGGGCCAGTTCCAGCAGCGGTACGTGTTCCCGGATGGCGAACTGGTGCCGGTCAGCGAGGCGCTGGTCGTGGCGGAGCAGGCCGGGTTTGAAGTGCGTGACGTGGAGAGTCTGCGCGAACATTATGCACACACGCTGCGTCACTGGGTGCACAATCTGGAGGCACATCACGAGGAAGCGGCCCGGCTGACCGATGAGCGCACGTACCGCATCTGGCGGATGTATATGTCTGCTGCAGCCGTTGGCTTTGACGTCGGAGAGACCAATGTTTTCCAGGCGCTGCTCTCAAAGAGCCGCCATGGGAAGGCAGAGGTGCCGTTGACACGGGCGGATATCTATCGCGACCACCGGTAAGCAGGACGGCACTATTGTGAAACGATAGGGGGCGCTTGAAGCGTCCCCTTGTGCATGTTTGGCTGTCAGGAGGAGGGCAGTCAGCTTGTCAGCAGCAACTGGCGGATCACCAGCGCCAGATGGACTCCCAGCCGCGTCTCCGGGCGGCTCAGGTCCATGTTGGCGATCTCACTGATGCGGTTCATGCGGTAGAGAAGGGTGTTGCGATGGACGATCAGCTTCTCCGCCGTCTTGCTCAGGTTGCCGTGACAGGCAAAGAACGCTTCCAGCGTCTTGATCAGATCGGCGCGGTTGCGCTCATCATAGTCCAGCAGCGGCCCCAGCATCTGGTTGGCGAAGTTGATCAGCGCCTCACGGTCGCTCAGGCGGAGGATAAGCTGATAGATGCCCAGGTCACCGATATACAGCGGCTCATCGGTTTCCAGGCGGCAGGCCAGGTCAACGGCCTGCTGAGCGTCATGATAGCTGTCCCGCCACTGATTGATGTGCAGCGCCCGCTGCCCCAGCCCGATGGCGACACGGTGCTGGGGCTGCTGCCGTCGTGCCTCCTGGCGGATGGCTTCCGCCAGTTCCAGCGAGCTGTCGATCGGATTTTCGTCATTGGTGGCATGGAAGATGACCACATGGTCATCCCGCTGCCAGACCAGCGCCTCCTCCCGGCGGCTGGAGACGATGCCGTTGATCAGCGTTTCCAGGCGGCGCAGTGAAGGCGTGTTGTTTCCCTGCCAGGCGACGACGAGCACGATGTGCGTGGCAGCCATGTTGTGGTTGAACCGCTCGCCCTGCCGGATGGCTTCCTGCTGGTTGACGTCGCCGATCAGCAGGCGGTCAAGGAACGTACCGCGCAGACGTTTTTCGGTCTCGCTGATCGCTTTGGCCTTCGCCATTTCCAGTGCGCAGGCTTCCGCACCGTGTTCGGCGACAAGGCGGTCAACTTCATCTATCGCGTCTTCCTGCCCGATGATCGAGAGGTAGCCCCGCCCGACGGCTTTCGTGATGATCGGCGCGATCAGCCGTACCATCCTGGCAATGGGGAGCTTTTGCTCCAGAACGTGGCTCTCGATGTCGGCAACCTGGTGGCGGTTGCGCAGCTTATCCGGCAGGTTGGTCATCTGGCCGGTGAACTTCTCGATCTGGTTCCAGACATCGGCTGCGTCCGGCTGTGCGATGCTCTGGACGACACGCAGCCGCTTGTCATGCACGATGATGCTCTTGCCCGTCAGGTCTGCCATGGCACTCACCAGCTTTTCCATGCCTTCGTTCTGGGAGGAAATGCGGGTGAGCTGGCGGTAAATCTGTGTGCCGCGCCGCTCAAGCTGTGCCTGCCGATCCAGCAGCAGCGCGATCACCATGCGTTCCACTTCACGCACATGATGCCCGGCGGGCAGCAGCAGGAGGGGCATATGGCCGGCTTTGGCTTCTTGCAGCGCCCGTGAAGAAGGATTCTCCACCAGGACGACTGCTGCGGCTTCAGCTTCGATGGCCTGCCGTATCACAGTGATATCGCGGCTTGGGATGGAAAGGTTGCGCTCCAGCGGTGCCAGGATCACCATCTCCCCTTTGTTGAGCGGCTTGGGCCCGATTTCCTGGGGATAGATCAGCGCCGTCCAGCTCACCGGGCGGTTGAGCGATTCGCTCCCGGCCAACACCGTTGTCCCGATGGGGAGAGCCAGCTTGCGCACCTCTTCAACTGTAATCGTTGACGTTGATTCAGACATGGTTAAAAGAATCCAGTTTCGGCAGAATATACCGGGTTCATTGTACCGCAAATAGCAAATGCTGACACGGGGATATGGACGGAGAGAGGGGAACATTCATTGTATGTGAGAGGCCCCGTTGGCCGAAAAAGGTTGACGAACCCCGGCCCGCCTGCTACAATCCTGACACGTTGGCCCCATTCGTCTAGCGGCCTAGGACGTGGCCCTCTCAAGGCCAAAACAGGGGTTCGAGTCCCCTATGGGGCACCTTCATTACCCATGCCTTGAGCCTCATCAAGGCGTGGGTGTTTTTTGTTCCCTGTGCCCCCGTCAGGGTCGGGATACAGCGCAGCCCGCAGCATCAGGAAGCGATCCGCCCAGGGCTTGAGGCGGAAGTCCACAATGCGCCGCATGTCCAGATCGTAGACCAGATACTCAAACAGACTGCGAGCCAATCCCTGCCCGTCCTCGCTGCCACTGATATCCCACCGCCGGGAATCTTCTCCATCGCTTCCATGCACATCGTCAGTTCAAGCGCCGCCCACTGAGTGTCTGTCCATGCTTGCGGGGGGGTGTCTCTGACCGGGAATATACCCCTGACCTACAGAGCGGTTAGGAATATGGCGGTATTCAATACGGCATAAATCAGTTACAGGCAGCTTGTAAATATTCGTACCTGACTTAAGTCAAAAATGCATTATTATGCTAAACTGAAAAGTGCAGATGTTGTTGTAGTTGTGTGGAGAGGGAAAAATGAGAGTACTTAAGGCTGTTTTGATTTCACTGGCGTTGCTTGTAATGCTCGGCGGCAGCTTCACGAGTATCGCGCAGGGGCCGACGATGATCACACTGCCCAGGCTTACCCTGGACAGTGGAACCGGCGGCATGGTCGAGGCGCAGATCACGTGTGCTGCACCGGGGGAGTGCACCGGTTTCAATGTCACCGTGACATTTGACCCGGCCATTATTACTGTGGACAGCGCCGAAATCGGCCCGTTTCTGGGCGAGCAGGTCTTCGAAGTCGCGAATGAGGTGGATAATGCGGCGGGCACGGTGGTGCTTTCCGCCGTGGCGGTGGGGGAACTGCCTGCCGAGACAACGGGCGTACTCTTTCGGCTGAATGTGACGTCACAGACGCCCGGTCAGTCGGCGCTGGAGTTCGCCAGTGTCGAGGTGGCCGACAGCACGGGCAGTCCTGCGGTGGTGGCTTTCATCAATGGCTTCGTCCGGGTGCTGACGCCGCAGGGGCTGCCGGCGGCGTTTTCCAATCCGGAATGGGTGATCGCCTTTTCCACCGAGCGCGACGGCAACCCCGAAATCTATACGATGCGCCCGGATGGCACGGAGCTTTA
>JALSTC010000103.1 GCA_026983935.1 Ardenticatenia bacterium | reverse complement strand
GCAACGGCAAGACCTCGCTCCAATCCAAATGCCTCAACAGATTTGTTGAGAAACATCTCCTGAACCCGGTTTGACATTCCAATCATGTACTCATTGTTGATGTGGCGGCGGATGTGAGCGAACCCTATGCGCGCCTGTGTTGTCCAGAATTTGGCATCGTCATTCGCTTCGAAAAGCGAGTAGTACCATTCGGTCAGTGATTTTTCCCGTAGCGGTCGCTCGCCTTCGTGGAAGGCTGAAGCCGTGCGCTCATGGGCAAACAGGGTATCGTAGAACACCTGAACGATCTCATCTACCCACTCTTTGGCCTGAGGCGCTACCTCTTTGAGTGTGTCGAAGTCAGCCTGGCTGATTCCGGTCAACGCTTTGATTGTTTCTAAGCCGCGGGCAAAGCTCTGCTTGGGGTCACTCATTGGTAGTTCGTCCTTTTTCTGGCAAGTGTGGGGGCTAGTGTGGTATTGCGTTCCAGAGCCGGTCGGCATATTCATTCATCAACATGCGAACCATGCCCAGAGTCGCATCTTTGGTCACAGCCATTTCCCAGTAGTAGGAGCCATCGCCCAGAAAGCGGGTCAGAATGAAAACCCGATCGGTTGTGACCAGATTATCGTCCACCTGGCCCAGCTGCAGCTTGCCGCTCACTTTTGCCGCCAGCTTCATCACTAATGCAAAACGGGCAGAAGCAGCCGTTGCGTCGAATTCGGGATCGACTGATCCACCGGCGATTGCCAGGCCATCCATGCCAACCACTGAAGCCGCGACAAAATCCGACCCCAGTTCATTTCGCAGTTCCTGTATAATGTCATCCAGTTTTGCCATTTCAGTTCTCCTTTAATACTGGTAATACGGGTTCACGCTTTAGTGAGGGATAGCTTTACTGAGCTGCTCGGCATAGAGCCGGCTGTAAAGACGCAAATTACCGATGTTGGCCTTGCTGCGATCGGCGACAATACTCAGGTAGTAGTTGTCGTCTTCCAGGAAACGAACCAGGATAATCGCCTGCTCGGTCGTCAGCAGGTTGTCCTCAATGTTCCCGGCCTTCAGTTTGGTTGTTGATGTCTGTACCAGTTTGGTGAACATGGTCATTTGCGCATTAATGCTTTCGACCTGGACCTTTGCGTCCACTGCGTGATTGGCTATTCCAAAGCCATCCATCCCCACCACTGCCGCGGCAATGAAACCCTGTATTTCCTGGCCCAATTCCGTGAGCAGATTTTGCAGGCTTGCCTGTGTGCTTGCCATATCGTTATCCTCCTCTGTAGTTAATTGTGATGCTTCCCACTGTAGCTCATCGTATCTCTGGAGTCCCTGCATCAGTAAAGCAGACCAGGGAGTCTCGATTGTGCGTGTCGGGGGAGCGACATCCGATTCCAGATGAAACTCTCCCTCTGCCCATCCTAGTAGCTGGTGAATCACCTCCTCACCCTCTAAGTCATCAAGGCGTGCATGTACGATGTTTCCACCATCGAAGAATATCTCCGCTTCCTTGCCTTCATGCTGCACGACAAGTCGCGCCTGTCGATTTTCCTGGCAGGTGATCTGGATCAAGTCTGTGAGTGCGATGTCATGTAAACTTCCAGCCAACGGCATGTGTTTATCCTTATTCTGCTTCTCAGGTTAACTCTGCTGGTCAGCCTCACTTTGTACATGTTCGATCAGGCCGGGCGCTTGCTGACCACCTGATTGCTTACCTGTGTAAGCACACTGGTGATCACTGCTTTCAGCGTGTCGAAAACACCCACCCCCTGAATGGCAGACGCCGCAAAAAGAGGATAATCGCCTACATCTATGAACTGTCGCAGCATGGGTACAGGTGCTGCACCGGGTAAATCTTGCTTATTGAATTGTACGACCACCGGAATGTTTTCCAGCCCAAGCTCATGCAGATGCCGCTTCATATTGTCCCAGGATTCAAGGTTGTCCTTCAATCGGCCAGCCTGCGAATCCACAACAAAGACAACCCCATCCGCCCCACGCAAAACCAGCTTACGTGTCGCAGCGTAATATACCTGCCCTGGGACAGTGTACAGATGAAAATTAGGTGTGAGACCACCAATTTTCCCTAATTCCATCTGCATGTAATCGAAGAAAATAGTGCGATCTTCGTTGGTTTTCAACGAAACCAGTTCACCACGCACATCCGGGTTGGCTCGTTTGTGAATGAGTATCAGATTGGTCGTCTTACCGCTCATTGCCGGCCCGTAGTAAACAATCTTGAGATTTAGTTGTCGTAAGCGCCGATTGATAAACATCTCATCCCTACCTATAAGCTACTCGCCATTAAAAAAAGCATCGAACCGGGTGGATAGTAAATCGTCGAGATCATCTGTGGACAACAACCCATCGTTATGGTTCTGTTTCGACGGTTTAGGCGGCGGCGGTGTTTGGGTGATGGCCAACAAATCTTTTACGATTTTGCGAATGTATAACCTGACCATGCCGATGGCAGTAGAAATATCGAACACTGCCACCAGAATCATTTCCTCACCCACGTCGGAAAGATAAACACCCTGCCGCTCACCTTCATGGAGCAGCAGCTTGAAGCGAGCCGGTTCTCCCACCAACCGCGCCAGTTCATTTGTCGCAGCCAATTCTCCGGCAGCCAGCGCGGACAGCACCGCAGTGTTCATACCCTGGGTCGTTCCTTTTTCGCTGATCAGTTGCCCGCTGATATCCGCCAGAAGAATACAGTGTGCTTCTGTTTCCCAGAGCATCTCGTCCAGGCATCGATCGATCTGGTCAAGTTGTTCCATGGAGAGATCAAGGCCTGCTGGCAAATCAAACATCGGTATTTCTCCATCTTATGGTTTGTGGTTGCTGGAAAAAATTTGCTCAAGTTCGTGTCCGACAGCGGTGACAATATTTTCGTCCAGATCAGCATGATCCGATGGATCGTTTTTCCCAAAGTGATCAGCCAGCGCTGCCGCTGCGCGTTTGGTGTAAAGCCAGATCATGCCCGGTTTATTCTCTGTGCCAAAGATAACCGCCAACAACAGATCTCCGTTCACGTCATAGGCGTAAAAATTGTAGTCCGGGCCTTCGTAGTAACTGGTCTTGAATACGGACACATTCCCAAGCAGGTGGGCCACTTCGGCAGCAGCAGCAAAATTTGCCGCGATGAGCGCTCCCAGGCTTGTCACATCCAGTGCGCTGGTTTGCCCGGCTACCTCGACAATGTAACCGCTGGAACTGAGCAGAAGGACGCACCGCGCGCCGGTATTGATCTGAAGTTCCCGCAAATACTTGCTGGCGGCCTGGTCAACTGTGCGTTGCCCGGAGCGGTAAGGGTCTGCCCCATCGCGGGCACGCTCGACGACTTGCCTGACAAGCTCCCGAATCTGCGGCATGGCAACCGGCTTGTCCAGATAGCCGGCGATATCCATTTCCTGCGTTGTGTGACGCAGATCCGTTGTGCCATAGGCCGTCATCAGGATGATCTTGGTATCCGGAAAATCGCGATGAATGGTCTGTATCAGGTCCAGCCCGTTGATGTCGGGCATGAGGTAATCAGTAATGACCAGGTCATACGATGACTGTTGTAGTTTGGCTATTGCTTTTTCGCCGCTGGTGGCTACTTCAATCAGATATTGCTCACCCAACGCTTCCAGGCTGTCAGCCAGGGCTGTAGCCACATGCGGCTCATCATCCACAATCAGTATTCGCCTGGGCTGTGTAATATCCTTATTCTCCATTCGCTTGTTCACTCCCCATTGTATTACCACTCAATACCGTCAAAACGACATGGCGGAATCTTATTAAGTCCACCGGCTTGTTCAGGATTTGCTGGATGGATGATAGCCGGTTTGACTCCTCTAGCATTTTATCAATGTACGCTGAGATCACAATGACAGGTGTCTCTGGATATAGCTGAAAGACGCGCGACGCCAGCGCCAGCCCATCCATATCTGGCATCCTGTAATCGGTCACCAGGAGATCGCATGGCGTCTGTTCCAGGATGCGTAGCGCCTGGTGTGCATGAGTTGCGGTAAACACCTCACAGCCTGGCAGGCTCGATAGGCTCTCCTGCAGGACATTCACCACGTTTTCTTCGTCATCTACGATCAGAACGCGCCAGGTTGTCTGTGCCGCGCTGTCGGCAGATGATAGCTCCTTTACCTGCGTCACGGGTCGTGTCACCGGAAACTTGAGTGTGAATCGACTACCGTCTCCTATTTGGCTGTCAACTTCGATCTCCCCATCATGTTCGTCAACAACTGCCCTGACAATTCCGAGACCAAGGCCCAGACCGTTGTATCGGCGGGCAGACGAGCCATCTACTTGATAGAAAGGGGTGAAAATGCGGCGGAGTTCATCGGCGTCTATGCCGATGCCCATATCGCTTACGGCCACACATACATGCCCGGCATCTTCATAAACCTGAACGCCAATCTGGCGGTTCCTGGGTGTGAACTTGATGGCATTGTCCAGCAGACAGCGAATGGCCTGAGACAGATGTTGTTCGTCTCCGAAGATGACAGGAATATCTTCGGCGGTTTCCAGGGATAGGGTAAGACCCGCCTGCTGGATGGAAAGCTTTTTTGTCTCCAGGACATCATGAACAACATCAGACAATAGCAGTGGCTCCTGATATCCTCTTCGCATCTCTGCCGCAAGCAGAACATCCATCTGCTCTATCAGTGTTTGCAGCTTTTGAATGTAGCCGATAATATGCGTGGTAGCCTGCTGTTGTTTTGGGGTCAGCCCTCCCAGAGTTTCTTCATGCAACAAGATGGCATAGCCAAGAATGATAGAGAGCGGTGTGCGCAGTTCGTGCCCCACATTCTGCAAAAACATAGATTGGAGAGCCTGAAAGTCTTTGGCCTGAAAGAAATGCTCATTATCAAGCGTGTGTTGGGTCAGGTTATGAATCATCTCTTTGCCCTCGATGCTCCAGATGTGCTTCTTATATATTCACCTAAAC
>JALSTC010000102.1 GCA_026983935.1 Ardenticatenia bacterium | reverse complement strand
CCGGATGGGCGGCAGACTGCCGCTTGGCTCCATGCGCCCCGGTGACGCGGTTCCCCTGCTGGCCTTTTCCTTCATCTATGTGCTGGTGTATCTGTTGTTTTTCGCGCTGCGCGTTCGCCTGGAAGGCAAAGTTGTTTCGGAAGTCCTGCGTGCGAACTGGGTGGCGCTGACCGGGGTGGTGCTGCTGCCGGTGCCGTTTGCCATTCTGGGGGCAGCCATCGCCACCGATCTGGACAACCTGTCATGGACGTTCTTCATCGCCGGGCTGGTGCTGGTGGTGGTTGGCGTGCACGGGCTGAGCCGGACACAGTTTTACTACCGCCAGCAGGTGGAAGAGCTGTCCTCGCTGTCCGTCGTCAGCCAGGCGCTGCGCACCAGCCTGGAGCTGAATTCCCTGCTGGATACGATCTATCTGCAGGTCGCCCACCTGCTCAGCGTGGACTACTTCACGGTCGCCCTGCTCGATCCCATGAAGCGGACGATCCACTTTCCGCTGACCGTCCGCTGGGGGCAGCGCGTCAAGCTGCCGCCCCGTGAGGCGGATGACACGCTGCTGGACTATGTCATCAACAACCGCGCGCCCCTCCTCATCGAACGGCGGGTGGCCGAACGGGCGCTGCAGATGGGTCTCAGGCCGCCGGAAGACCCCCTGTACTCCTGGCTGGGCGTGCCCCTGCTGGCTCCAGACCGACCGCTGGGGGCCATCGCCGTGGCTTCTGGCGACCCAGAGCACCCCCTCAGCACCGCCGATCAGCGCCTGCTGATGAACATCGCCGCACAGGCCGGTGTGGCGATTGACAATGCTCAGTTGTACGGACAGGCCCGCGAACGCGCCCTGCAGCTTGCCACGCTCAACAGCATCTCTGCGCTGCTGACCGGCACGCTTTCCCCGGAGAAAGTGATCAATCTGGTGGCGTCGTCGGCGGTGGCTGTGGCCAGTTGTGACGCGGTGGCCGTGTACCTGTATACAGACCGCGGCGATCTGGAACTGGCCCGCAACATCGGCCTGAGCCGCGAATTCAATGAACACCCACCCGATCCCCTGATCGTCAGCGTCTTTGGCGGGGCCGATCCGCGCCGTCTGGGTCGCCAGCCGATCGTCGTGGCCGACGCACACAACGATCCGCAGGTGGATGCCGACCGCCGTGAATTGATGGACAGGGAAGGCAAGCGGGCCTTGCTGGAGCTGTTTCTGATCGGCGGTGACGGACCGCTGGGTGTCATTGCCGCTTATTATGATCATCCCCGTGCTTTTGGCGGGGACGAGATCGAGCTGATGCGCACGTTTGCCGTGCAGGCCGCGCTGGCGATCAACAATGCCCGCCTGTACACCACGACCGACATCGCACTCGACCGCCGTGTCCAGCAGCTTCAGGCGCTCTACGACATCGGCCAGGAGCTTACCTCCATTCTCAACCTGCAAAAAATCTTCGACCTTGTGCTGGATCGCGCGCTGGAAGGCACGCACAGCCAGGCCGGGGGGCTGGTGGTTGGCCGGGAAGACGGCGCGGGCATTCAGGTGGTGGCCAGCCGAGGGTATCCGGAGGGCGTCTTTGACAATCCGCTGGCCATCGGCGGCGGTGTGACCGCTGCCGTCTTTGAGACGGGCCGCCCGGCACTGCTCTCCGACGTGGCGGCCAACGCCGCCTATCGGGCGCTCATCCCGGAGACGCGCAGCCAGCTCAGCGTCCCCATCCGCCGTGAAGCCGAGACGCTGGGCGTGATCACGCTGGAAAGCCCGGAGCCTAACGCCTTCGGCGACGACGATATCACTTTCGTCACCCAGTTGGCCACGCAGGCCGCCATTGCCATTGACAATGCCCGCCTGTTCAAGCGCATCGCCGAGGGCCGTGACCGGCTGCAGGTCATTCTGGACAGCATGACCGAGGGCGTGCTGCTGATCGACAGCGGCGGTGAGGTGGCCCTGGCCAATCCGCGTATGGAATCGCTGCTGGGGCTGCGCCCTGCCACGCTGGTCGGGCGGCACGTGGACGAACTGCTGCAGGATACCGGTTCGTTCTTTGCCGCGCCGATGGGCTTCACGCCGGGTGAGCTGCGGCTGCTGCTGGCCGATATGCGAGATGGCCATCTGCACCCCGAGTCGCTGGTTTCGCACTCTTACACGCTGGAAGGGACGCACCGTGTCTACATCAGCCGCCATATCGCCCCCGTGCGCGATGCCAGCGGTGCACTGCTGGGACTGCTGATGGTCTTCATGGATGAAACCGAGCAGCAGGAGCTGACCCGCGCCCGCGAAGACCTCAGCCGCATGATCGTCCACGATCTGCGCGGCCCGCTGACGGCCATCACGGCCAGCCTGAAGCTGCTCAATGACCTGGTGCCGGACGATGCCGAATTTGCCCCCACGCTCAAGAGCACAACCGAAGCCAGTATGCGGGCCGTGCGCAAGCTGCTCAATCTGGTCGATTCACTGCTGGACATCGCCCGGATGGAGAGCGGACGGCTCGCGCTGGAACGCGAGCCGGTCGAATTGAGCGCCATCGTGACCAATGTCACGCTGGAGATGGATTCGCTGGCGCAGGAGCTGGACGTCACGCTGGGGGCGGATGTTCCCTTTGATCTGCCGACGATCAACGTCGATCGCGAGCAGATCGAGCGTGTCCTGCTCAACCTGGTGGACAATGCCCTGAAGTTCACACCTGCCGAGGGTGAAGTGTTCATCCGCGCCTATGTGCCGGATGATGAGTCTGCCCCTGCCGAGTTTATCCGGGTGGAGGTCAGCGATACCGGCCCCGGCGTCCCGGATGAGTACAAGGATCGTCTCTTTGATCGCTTCGTGCAGGTCGAGGACCGGCGCGGGCGGCGGCGCGGAACAGGGTTGGGCCTGACTTTCTGTCGGCTGGCGGTGGAGGCGCACGGCGGGCACATCTGGGTGGAAGATAACCCGGCGGGCGGCGCGGTGTTCGCTTTCACGCTGCCTGTGGCTGATCTATCCCTCCGCGAGGATGATCACGCCCTGCCCGCCGATGATGAACTATCCGGCCCGCTGTTGTAGCGCTTCTGTGTATGTCAGCGCTGAATCCTGAGTGGGCGCGGCTTACCCCATTTCTGCGGCGGCGGTCAGGATGTTTTCGAAGGCCCGCAGCAGGTCGGTTTCGGTGACGATGCCCACCAGTCGATCGCTGTCATCGGTGACCGGCAGCCCGCCGATCTTGCGTGTGCGCATCACCCGCGCCACTTCATAAACCGGCGTGTCCGGGCTGACGGTGATCGGGTCGGGCGTCATGCAGACATCCACCTGCACCTGATCGAGCAGCACCTCATCCTGCCAGCGCTCATGCAGCACCAGCGGCGAATTGATCGCCAGCCGCACGTCGCGGTCGGTGACGATGCCCACCAGGTTGTCTTTGGCATCCAGCACGGGCAGGCGGCGGAAGCCGCCCTCTGCGAAGCGGGTGAGCAGCGTGCGCAGGCTGTCTCCCAGCCGGGCGACCTCCGGGTCGGGCGTCATGACATCGCGTGTTTCCAGGTAGCAGGCTCCGGTGGCCCGCAGCACTTCCCGCAGCCGCGTTTCGGCGTCAAGCCGGGCCTGCAAATCGGCGATCTGCTCTTGTAATGCCGCGTTTTCGGCGCGGAGCCGTTCCAGTTCTGTCTCGCTCATGCTGAATGGCTGCCTCATCGGTTGGTGATATACCTGTTCTGCCCCCACATGATACCACAATCTGCCATGCAGCCGATTCGCCCTCCCATTCGCGCGGATTTTCTCGCTTGCCGCCTGCCGCTCGCCGCTTACCGAAAAATCGGCGCAGCGCTTGCCTTCTGGATGCAGTCCGTTCATACTGAGGGCGGTCCGGACCGGCATAATGAGCAGGAGTCTTTCACCATGACCGATTCTGCTGTGCGCCTCGACGTGGCCGACGGCGTGGCAACGATCACCCTCAATCGTCCCGATGTGCTCAACGCGCTTGATCGTGCGCTGGGCGTGGCGCTGGTGGGGGCGGTGGCCGCCTGCGCGGAAGATCGCAGCGTGCGGGCCGTTATCCTGACCGGGGCAGGGCGCGGGTTCTGCGCGGGTGGGGATATCAAAGCGGCCTGGGAGTACCATCAGGCGGGCAATCCGCTGCACCACTACTTCCGCGATGTGATCGTCTACCTGCATCGCGCCATTCTGGATATGCGCCGCATGCCGAAGCCGATCATCGCCGCCATCAACGGTTCGGCTGGCGGCGCGGGCATCAGTCTGGCGGGGGCCTGCGATCTGCGCATTGCGGCGGAGGGCGCGAAGTTCCGGCAGGCGTATACCGCCCTCGGCCTGACGCCGGACGGCGGCTGGACGGCGCTGGTCGCGCCGCTCATCGGTGCGGCGAAGGCGATGGAGCTGCTGCTGCTTGACCCGAAATTTGACGCGGCGCAGGCGGCGGCGATGGGGCTGGTGCATGAGGTCGTGCCGGATGATGCGGTCATGGCACGGGCGCGGTCGGTCGCGGCAAGGCTGGCCAACGGCCCGACGACGGCCTACGCCGGGGCGAAGGCGCTGATCAACGCCGCGCTGTACCCCGATCTGGCGGCGCAGCTTGAGCGCGAGCGCACGCATATCATCGCCCAGGCGCGGACGGCGGACTTCGCCGAGGGCGCGTGCGCCTTTGTGGAAAAGCGCCTGCCGCACTTTCCGGGCGTGTAGGTTTATACGCACGCCGCCGGGCCATCGCCGGGGAATCAATTCCGGGGCGTAGGGGCTTCCTTTGACTTTGACCAGACGGGCTGGACGTCCTGCGCGGGCCTGTTACAATCGGGCGGCGATGACAAAGCACAGAGAAAATGCACGCTGCTGATGATTGACCAACTGCTGCCCTGGCTGGCGGCGATCTTTAGCCTGCTGCTGGCCTATCCCTGGGTGCGCTGGCTGCTTATTTTGCCTGCCCGTCGGGACAATCCGCAGCCTCGCGACCCCCTGCTGACGCTGCTG
>JALSTC010000101.1 GCA_026983935.1 Ardenticatenia bacterium | reverse complement strand
CAGCCGTGCTCCAGGCGGATGCAGACTACCGACCCGACACCGCTCGTTTACTGGATGAACTGGTGCATTCGGCCCTGGCGATTCTGCCATGCGATTTTGCCTGGCTGCTGGCGCTTGATCCGCAGGGGCACGCTTTGGAAAGCAGAGCCTTTGCCTGTGCAGGGGGTGCTGAGGCAAAGGAAGCTTTCGCCGACCAGGCGGGTGGCCAGGCGGCTGCGACCTTTCAGATTCCACTTCTGGAAGATGGCAGCCCGCTTGTTGATGTCATGTCTGCTCATCGGGCACTTCTGGATGTTCCGTTGAAGCATTTTCAGCAGCATGCCGGAACTCAGGTGCTCTATCAGGCGCTTCAGATACTTGATCTGCAGTACATAAGCCTTGTGCCATTGGCTGTGGCAGGGCGGATGGTGGGGCTGCTGCTGCTGGGGACTGCCAACCGCACAGAACTCGACTCGCCGCGGGGATGGCAGTTGCTTACAGCACTGAGCAGTCAGGCGGCAATCACACTTGATTACACTCATCTTGCACAGAATCTGGTTGAGCAGGAGGAAATGATTGCCATTGAGCAGGCATTCCTTCAGATGATTCTGGACTCAATGGGTGATGGACTGGTAGTGATTGGGGAGGATGCCCAGATCGAATACGTCAATAACCGCCTGCTACGCATGACAGGCTACACCCGCTCGGAAGTGTTCGGGCAGGAAGTTGGCATGCTGTTCCATCCAGATGATCGAGAGCAGCTTCTCTACAGCCTGCGAAAAGGGCCTGGCTCCACCATGAAGTTTGATCAACGCCTGCTGACGAAAACGGGGGAGCATATCCCGGTACTGCTGTCGCGCTCCTCGTTCGCCAACATTGATCCAGATGCCCACCAGCAGGTTCTCGTGGTCAGCGATCTGACCGAGCAGAAACATCGCGAGGAAGCACTGGAACGTCAGGGTCAGCAGCTTAGGGCGTTGAACCGTGCGGCGGGGGCTATCACTTCCACGCTGTCACCGCATGAGGTGATTACACAGATTCTCAAAGCTGCGGTAGAGATGACTACTGCTGAAGGGGCATCTATCCTGCTGCGGAATGCGGAACATCCGGATGAACTGCGCTTCGTCGCTGCTGTAGGGCCGATGTCGGACACGATGTACGGCCTTCGTGTACCGATTGGTCAGGGCATTGCCGGATGGGTGGCACGAGAAGCCAGGAGCCAGTTGGTGCCGGATACCAACCGGGACGAACGATTTTATCGCAATATTGATCGCTCCACCGGCCTGACAACGCGTTCCCTGATTGCCGTCCCCCTGATCGTCTCTGATCGCGTGATTGGTGTGCTGGAAGTCGTCAACAAGTTGGAGGGCACATTTGATCAGGTGGATGTCGAGCTGCTGGAGAGCATTGCCGGTACGGCGGCGATTGCTATTCAAAATGCCCGTCTCTTCGACCAGACGCGCCGCCGCCTGAATGAGTTGGGCACGCTGCTTGATGCCAGCGCGGCAGTGTCTTCGACGCTTGATTTTGGCAGTGTGCTGGAGTTGATCGCCCGACGTCTGGTGGATTCCCTACAGGTGGAACGCTGCCTGATTACGGCCTGGGATCGGCAGTCCAACACGCTCAATGCGCTGGCCGAAGTCACGGATGCCTACTGGCCTCCGGGCACCGGCCCGGTGCGCTCTCTGCAGCATTTGCCACAGTGGCAGCAGACACTGCAGTCGGGCAGACCGATCGTGGCGCATATTCATGATTCTAAATGTGATCCGGCTGCCCGCGCCGAACTGCACGAAAGCGGGCAGCGAGCCATGATCGGCCTGCCGCTGCGCGTTGCCGGGAAATTTGTCGGGTTGGTTGTGCTGTATAGCAATCTGACTGATCACGCTTTTGGCAAGCAGGATGCCGTCCAGATCGCGCGTACAATAAAAAGCTGGCATGATCAGTTAGGGGCGGATGGCGCTTCTGTATGGCAGAAAAAAGAAACGATCAAGATGCTCTGCGATCGTCTGCTCTTGATTCCCGGCGTTACGTGGGTAATGGTTGAAGCCTGGGATGCCGCTCAGAAGCAGACCCGGCGGTTGTGCGAGACCGGTTTTTCGCTGTGGACAGATCAGGTGGGAACTCAACAGCACTTGAGCGAACTGCCTATGATGACCCGCGTGCTGACGATTGGTCAGGCCAAAGTTGCTTCCCTCTCGGGCCTGGACTCTGCTGTCGGTGAGCGGCGGTTGTTAGAACGTACAGGCGGACAGGTGGTGCTGATTGCGCCGCTTATGGTTCGCGGTCAGCCAGAAGGATTGGTTGTCCTGCTCGACACCGATGAAGCTCGCCGTTTTGACAATGAAGAGATTGCGTTGTGTCAGGGCATTGCCAATGTGGTGGGTAATGCGATGGAAAACGCCCAGCTTTATCAGAGTCTTGAGCGGCGCGCTGAAGCATTGGAAGAGGCTTATGCCGAGTTGAAGCAGGCTGATCAATTGAAGGATGAGCTGCTCCAGAATCTTTCCCATGAATTGCAGACTCCGCTGCTGCATGTGTTGGGCTATCTTGAACTGCTGCACAATGGCGATTTTGGCCCTCTGAATCCGGAGCAGCGCGAGAAAGTCGCCTTTGTCCTGGATCGTGCCCAGCATCTTTCTGAGCTTGTCAAAGATATCATCGCCGTGCAGTCACTGCAGGAGCAGAAGATTGAACGGAGGCCGATTGATCTGGCGAGCCTGATTCAGCGGTCGCTCCATTTGCAAAGAGCCGAGGCTGACCGGCACTCGATTCGCCTTGATGTGGATATTCCCCCCGATCTCTCTCCCGTAATGGCCGAGCCTCAGATGCTCTCAGACGCATTCGAACAACTGTTGGACAACGCCATCAAATTCAGCCCCCAGGGTGGGCGGGTGACGGTTTCCGTGATTGACGGCGGCGCTGTGCTGGAAGTTCATGTGCGCGACCAGGGAATCGGCATTCCCGAGAGTGAGCAGGAGCGTATTTTCGAGCGCTTTTACCAGGTTGATGGTGCTGCTACCCGCCGGTTTGGTGGCACGGGGCTGGGGTTGGCCATTGTCCGTGAGATTATTCAGCAGCATGGAGGCCGCGTCTGGGTGAAGAGCAAACCTGGCCAGGGGAGTACATTTGCATTTACTGTACCCAAAGCACCGGTTAAAATATTGTAAAGGGCTTTCGATTCGGCCATACGACTGGAGTAGCGATCCTCATGCCGGAGATTCATGCAGTTCTCAACAACGCCTATATCCTGTTCTCGCTGGCACTGGGTTTTTGGAGTGCTTACCAGGGGTTCAAGAATCGATCGCTGAGCGGCCAATTCTGGGGGGCGCTGGCAACCAACACAATTCTTGCGGCGGTAATCTTTTTACTGTCGCTGGTGATGGCTGCGATGGGTATCCAGGCCCGACGCGGCGTATACTATCTTTATGCGATCTATTTCGTTATCGTGCTGCCGGGGACATTCTCCCTCCTGCGCGGACGTAATGATCGCACGGCGGCCATGATCTATGCGATCGTCACCATTTTTTCCGCGGGGGCTGCCAGCCGTGTACCGCTGCTCACCCAACCCTGGATCATGCCGGGGCCATGAGGCGAAAGGCGAACAGTGGATCAAGCCCCCGGTGCAGCGGGGGCGTTTTTGTTATCGGACGGTCACAATGCTTCATGTCGGGCGTAGTGACAGGCTGCCGAGGTTGATTCGGGGAGCGCTGACCATTCTTCTGTGGGCGACACTGGCTGCCCTGATGGTTGCCTGCCTGCAGGAGCCGACGCCTGTTGTGCTCAGTGAGGAACAGGCCACGCAGACTGCTCTACCTGTGCCTGCGTCGCCTGCGGCTGCATCAGATGTGCCTGTGGTGCTGCGGTTGCGTGTAAAGACGTTTGCGGGCTTTGATCCGCTGGAAGCGCGGGACGGAGGAACCGAGCAGGTGCAGGCGATGCTTTATGAGACGCTGCTGGCCTATAATGAGATGGGGGATCTGCAACCGCTTCTGGCAGCGGAGCTGCCTGCTGCCAGTGACGACGGTATGCGCTGGACGATCGCGGTGCGTGAGGGGGTAACTTTTCACAATGGGCAGCCGTTGGATGCCGTCGCCGTGGCTGATGTACTCGAGGGCCTGCGCACCCGACCGCTGGATGAGGAAACAGACTGGCCGCTGGCAGTGCTTGTTTTCCGGCGCGTTGTCCGTGCGGTGACGGCAGACGGCGGCGCGGTTACCGTTGAACTGCGGGAGCCGTTCCCGGATTTCCCCTATCTGCTGACGGATCAGGCGCTGGCTGTCGTGCGGGGTGAGGGGGTTGGCACGGGACCTTTTGTGCTGGATTCTGACGATCTGGCTGCCGGGTCGCTGCTGCTGCGGGCTAATCCGGATTACCATGGCGGTGTGCCCGCGCTTGCTGCCGTTCGCGTGGATGTTTTCGGCGGCGGGGCACAGCCCGAAGCTATAATGGAGTCATCCGACGGTGACCGCTATGATCTGGCCGTATTTCAGGAGCAGCCTTTGCCGGGAGAAGTCGACCCGGATTATGAGGTTGTCTCTGGTCCGGAAGTGGACTACTGGCTCGTCTTCAACCGTCATGTGGAGCCTCTATCCCTGCAGCAGGTGCGGCAGGCACTACTGGCGGCTTATGATGGGCAGCGTGGCATTGCGCTTGCATCTCTGGCCACCGTTGGTCTGCCAGATGGATTTGATGTCCAGGCCTGGAACGCTGCCGGGGTGGATTTGCTGCCGCGCTTGCAGGGAGCTTTCAGCAGTGCGCATGTCGGGCTTGATGACCGTAATGTCTCCTATACGCAGTTATTGGATGCCCTGATGGTGAATGCACAGTTGGGGACTGAAGCCAATACCCCGCCTGCGCTGTTTATCGTTTCCTTCTCCGATGTGCGGCCATGGGAGCGGCGTCTCTGGCTGACGCTTGCGGGATCGGAAGTGGATAATGGTGGGGCCGCCGTGGA
>JALSTC010000100.1 GCA_026983935.1 Ardenticatenia bacterium | reverse complement strand
GCGTGACCGAGTGGGACGCCGACGACTCGCCGCCGCTGGAAGTCTGCTTCATGGTGGGGCGCATCGGCGGAGCGCATGTGTACATCCTGGTAACAGACAAGAACTATCCCACCGTGCCGCCGCTGGTGCGCGTCGCACCGATGATCCGGCTGCGCGAGGGCGAAGATATGTTCGAGCGGCTGTGGGCCGAATCGCGGCCCCTGCCGCCGGAGGCCATGCCAGATCGGATATGGTCGCCGGAGCAGACTCTGGCCGAACTGGTGCAGGCGGTGGAAGAGAAAGTGTTGAGTTCTGAATTTTAAGTGTCAAGTTGAAGCGCTGAAGAAGCCCTCATGGGAGAGACAGGAGACAAGAAAGAGCGGCGAGCATCGAGCGTCAGGCGACAGGTGAAAAAAGCTGTGCAAATCCGCTTTTTCTGTGTTATCTGTGCCCTGTCCAGAACCATACCGCCGCATGAAACGAAAGTGACCGCATGACAACATCCTGGGATCGCATTGAGCGCCTGCTGGGCGCGAGCACACTGGAACACCTGAAACAGCAGACCGTCGCCATCGTCGGGCTGGGGTCCGGCGGCGGATTCGTGGCGGAAAGCCTCGCCATGAGCGGCGTCGGGCGCTTCATCCTGATTGACGCGGATACACTGCAGGCGGCCAACGTCGTGCGGCACGTCTGCGATCGGGGCGACGTGGGCCGCCCTAAAGTGGAGGCCGTCGCCGATCGCATCCGCGCCCGCAGCCCCGACGCACAGATCACCGCCATCAACGGGCGCATCGAGGATCACTTTAACGCATTGGACAGCGTCGATCTGGTCGTTTGCGGCGTGGACGGCGAGCGGGCCAAGTACCTGATCAACCGCGCCTGTCTGTCGCGGGGGCTGACGGCGGTTTACGCCGGCGTCTATGAGCGCGGCGAAGGCGGCGACGTAGTCGTCATTCGCCCATCCGATCCGGCCAGCCCCTGCTATGCCTGCTGGGCGGACAGGCTGCGCGAAGGCATCCCCCAGCCCGGCACAGAAGACCTCGACTATGGTATGATCGGGCCGGAGGGCACACTGGAGGCCGAGCCGGGCCTGTGGCTGCACGTGGTGCGCGTGGCGGCGGCGCAGGCCGATCTGGCGCTCAACGAACTGCTGCGCGGCACACCGGCCCACGTGCAGATGCCGGGCAACACGGTCATTCTGGCAAACCGCCCGCTGGAAGTCTTCACCGGGCACATCACCCCACCCTACGGCGCGGAATGGGTGACCGTCGCCCGCGACCCGGAATGCCTGGAGTGCGGGCATCCGGCCCGTCTGGCAGACTCCGCCGAGAGCGGCGAGAGCCTCGATGCGCTGATGCACGATACCGGGATGCCCTACGAAGAGGCCGACGAATAGCAACCTTTACCGGGACCGTCCGTAGTACAGTATTGGAAAACACGATCGGGAGGAATACGCTGCATGACCGACCAAAACAACACCACCCCGCCGGAAAACGAAAATCCGCCGGGCCGCGAAGCCGAAAATACACCCGCCGCCGACAGCGGCGATATGGCCGGGCGACTGGAACGGCTGGGCGGTGAACCCGCGCCCGCCATCTCCCCGGAAGAATTCGCACGGCTGCAAAAAGCCGGGCAGATTCACATCGATTCGCGGGGCCGCATCCGCACCACCCGCCGCGAGAAAACCGACGCGGGCATGAGCCTGCGCAAGCGCCGCGCATGGTACGCATAAGCGGGCGGCGGCATGAGCGATAACGAAGACACCATGGAGCAGCGCCGCGCCGCCCTGGTGGAGGAGCTGCACGCCAAAGGCATCCCCCTCTCCCCACCGCTGGAACGTGCCTTCCGGACCGTGCCCCGGCATCTGTTTGTGCCGGGCGTTTACCTGGATGCGGTCTACCGCGATCAGGTGATCGTCACCCGGCGCGATCAGGACGGCGTGGCCATCAGCTCATCCAGCCAGCCCGCCATCATGGCCATCATGCTCAATGCACTGGACCTGCATGAGGGGCAAAACGTACTGGAAATCGGCACGGGCACGGGCTACAACGCCGCGCTGATCGCCGATCTGGTGGGGCGCGACGCAGGCCGCGTGACCAGCATCGAGATAGACGCGGAAATCGCCGCCAGCGCAAAAGCGCACCTGGCGCAGGCAGGCTGCGGCCATGTCCAGGTCGTGCACGGTGACGGCGCAGCCGGCTACCTGCCCAACGCGCCCTATGACCGCGTCATCGCAACTGCCAGCACCTGGGATATTCCCACGCCCTGGGTGGCGCAGCTTCGCGCCAACGGCGTGCTGGTTACCCCGCTCAAATTCGAGGGCGTCCAGCTTGGCGCGGCGCTGCGCAAGCAGCCCGATGGCATGCTGTACAGCACGCGGCTGTTTCCGCTGGGATTCGTGCCGCTGCGTGGGGCGGCTGCCGGGCCGGAGCGCCGCATCCGCATTCCCGGATCGGCGCTGCATGTTACCCTGCCGGAGGGCGGGGACGGGGACGCTGCCCAGATTCACACGCTGCTCTCTGACGACCATGAGCTGGCCCAACTGCCGCTGGAGCTGGATCGGCCCGGCCTCGGCCTGTTCAGCTATTACCTGCTGCTCCACCAGCCGGAAGACTACCAGTTCATCACCTACCATGTCGAAGACGGGCGGCTGGCCTACGGGCTGGAGGGAATCGGCTGGGGAATCCTGAGCGCGACCAGCGCCTGCATCGTCCCTTATGGTGACGAGCGTGTGGTGCATGTCTTCGGCGGCGGTGACGCCTACCTGACGCTGGTCGAACTCTCCGAGCAGTGGAGCGCCGCCGGGCAGCCCGGCCCGGAAGCCATGCATCTGGTCGTCACCCCTGCCGGGGCCAGGCCCTTCCAGCCGCCGGGTAAAGTGGAGGGCGTGCGCATCTTTGAGCGCCCGGCACACACTTACACCCTCTGGCTGCCCACCACCCGATGAGATCACCACCGCCCGGCAAGATTCACAGAAAATTAAGGCGGCAGCGTATACTTGCCGCCTTTTTATGTCTATAATATAAACAACCGACAACACATATACCGCCCGGTAGGCAGATTTATACCGATGTCCTGGCATTACACACCTTATACACTACCTCTGTTTTTCTCCGCGGCTGTTTCGGCGCTGCTGGCCGTCTACATCTGGCGGCGGCGGCCCGGCGCAGGCGTGATCCCGCTGTTTGTCCTGGTGGTGGCGGCCACCGAGTGGACGATCGGCCACATCATGGAGCTTAGCGTCGCCGGTCTTGAGGCCAAACTCTTCTGGGCACGGATTCAATATCTGGGTATTCTGACCGTCTCCCCGGCGTGGCTGGTATTTGCGCTGGAATATACCGGCAAAAAGCGCTGGCTGACGCTGCGCAACCACCTGCTTCTGCTGATCGAGCCAATACTTGTGCTGGCCGTTTTTGTCACAGGCGATCCGCTCCATGTGTTCTATCTTTCCTATGGCCTGAGCACAGACACCCCCATTCCCATCTTCGTTGCAGAACCCGGCCCGCTCTTCTGGATCCATGCGGCCTATTCTTACGTCCTGCTCCTCTCCGGAACCGTGCTGCTGGCACGAATGCTCTGGAAGTCCTCGACCTTTTACCGCGGGCAGGCCGCCGCCCTGATCCTTGCCGTTCTGGCCCCCTGGCTGGGCAATGCCATCTATCTCTCCGGCCTCAGCCTGATCGATCTGACACCCATCGCCTTCTCGCTCAGCGGCCTGGCGCTGGCCTGGGCCGTGTTCCGCTACCAACTGCTGGATGTCGTCCCCATCGCCCGCGACGCCGTCATCGAAAATATGAGCGACGGCGTGATCACCCTGGATGCCCGCGGACGCATCGTGGACCTCAATCCAGCCGCCCGCGCCCTGCTCCGGTCAGACGATGCCACATCCACACCTGTCGGGCTTTCGATCGACCATCTGCTGCCCGGCATGGCAGCGCAGCTCCAGGATGATCACCGTCTCCGCACAGAAGTGACCACCAGCGGCCCCACAGGGCCGCGCATCCTGGCCCTGCGCGGGTCCCCGCTTTATGACCGCCGCCATCGTCTCACCGGGCACCTGATCATGCTGGAAGACGTCACCGACCGCAAGCAGACGGAAGCCGCCCTGCGGGAAAGCGAGGCCCGCTACCGCTCGCTGTTCACCGCCACCTTCGAAGCGATCGTCATCCATGATCGGGGCACGGTGCTCGACGTCAACCAGGCCTTTGAAGAAATATTCGGCTACACGCGGGACGAGATAATCGGGCAGTCCGCTCTGATTCTGGCCGCGCCAGAATCGCGGGACACCGTCCGGGCGAACATCACCGCCGGGCTGGAAGAACCTTATGAAGCCATCGGGCAGCGCAAAGATGGCACGACCTTTGCCGGCGAGATCCGCGCCCGGCAGATCACCTACCAGGGGCGCACCGTGCGTGTCGTCGCCATCCGGGACATCTCGGTAAGCAAACGGGCCAGGGAAGAACTGCGCCGCGCCAACGAACGCCTCATGGAAGCCAACCGGCTGAAAACGCAGTTCATGGCCAATATGAGCCACGAACTGCGCACACCGCTGAACAGCATCCTCGGCTACACGCAGATGCTGCTGGAAGGCATCTACGGCCCGCTGAGTGACACGCAGCGCGACCGGCTGGAAAAAGTCACCCGCAACGGGCGTCAGCTTCTGCAGCTCATCAACGATATTCTGGATATTTCCCGCATTGAAGCTAACCGGATGCCGCTGGATATGGAGCCGGTTGACCTGGCCGACCTGATGACCGACTGCCACGCGGAGATGGAGCCGCTGGCGCAGCACAGCGGGCTGGAACTGCGCTGCAATATCACACCACTTCCCCCCGTACTGGCCGACAAAATCCGCCTGCGGCAGGTCATCGTCAATCTGGTGCACAATGCCATCAAGTTTACCCCGGAGGGCAGCGTCACAGTCCGCACGCGCGTCATTGCAGGCGACGACCCTG
>JALSTC010000099.1 GCA_026983935.1 Ardenticatenia bacterium | reverse complement strand
AGAAAACACCCTACTGGTAGCCAGAGAGGGCTACCTACTCCCTCCCAAAAAACCCTTTAACTACGCGGCCTTGCGCCGACGCTCACGAGGCAGCTTGCGGGACAGTGCCCTAGCTCGTCCGTAATCGAGCCATGTTCAACAACGCCCACGGAGGCACCGACATGGCTACTGCAATCCTGCGACTTCCTGCCGTCAAGGCCCGAACCGGCCTTTCCCGTTCCACCATCTATCTGCGCATCTCGGAGGATCGTTTTCCGAAGCCCATCTCTCTCGGCGGCCGTGCCGTCGGCTGGATTGAGTCGGAGATTGACGACTGGCTGAACCAGCAGATCGAGGCCAGCCGCAAGGCTGGGCGCTGAGGGGGACCGAGACGATGACCAACAACAAAAAGGGCCGCACTGGCTGGCACCAGGCGACCCTCAAGACTTCAAAAATCACGAGTAATTCTACCGGTCTTGGCACCCGCATTAAAGCGGTAATCGTTACCCTGGCACTGTGGGGCTGGCTTCCCCTTGGAGTGGCACGCTGGATCAACAGCAAGGGAGGGCCGAGCGATGAATGATTCACTCTACCAATTCCATGAAGCGATCCGCGCCACCGGGCTGGAACCGCCTGACACCATCGAGCCAGGCAAATTGCACCGATTCCCCGGCTACGGAAAACGCCCGAGTAATCGGGCCGGATGGTGCCTACTGTTCAATGATGGGCTGGGTGGTTGTTTCGGTGACTGGTCCTCCGGCATCGAAGAGACATGGCAGGCCAAACGGAACAGGCACTATTCTCGGGCCGAACGTGACGCCTTCGCCCGTCGAGTGATCGAGGCCAGGAAACAGGCCGAGGCGGAGCGCCGCGCCCGACAGGCCAGTGCTGCAAAGCGGGCCGCCGCAATCTGGAAAGCGGCAACTCCCGCCCCCGCCAATCATCCCTATCTGGTCCGAAAACGCATCCATCCGCACTGCGCGAGGATTCACAAGGGTGCGTTGACGCTGCCAGTAGTGGACTTCACCGGCAAGCTGTCCAGTCTGCAATTCATCGCCGCCTATGGCGGCAAGCTGCTGCTCACCGGCGGGCGCAAGCGGGGCTGTTTCATTCCCGTAGCGGGCGATATGGCAGCCCCCGCCCGTGTGATCATCTGCGAGGGCTGGACCACCGGCTGCACCCTGGCCGAGGATGAATCCGCCGCGCTGGTGCTGGCCGCCATTGATGCTGGCAACCTGGAGCCGGTTGCATTGGGTGCCCGCCGCCGCTGGCATTCTGCCGAACTTGTGATTGCGGGTGACGACGACCGGCTGACGGCGGGCAATCCCGGAGCCACCAAGGCCAAGGCCGCCGCCATTGCTTCGGGGGCGCTGTTGGCGCTGCCGCAGTGGCCGGAGGATGCACCCAAACACCTGACCGACTTCAACGATCTGGCCGTTTGGTTGGCAGGGGGTGGAGCATGACCACTGACCTGCTGAAGTGCGCCGCGCCACCGCCGGAGGATTGGCCGAAACTGGTGCCGCTGGATGCGCCCAATCTGCCGCGCCTCGATCTCACGCACCTGCCCGGTTGGGCCGGAGACTTTGCCCGCGCCATTGCTGCCGACACCGAAACCCCACCGGAGCTGGCCGCCGGTATGATCCTGGTCGCCTGCGCTACCGCCACCGCCCGCCGTCTGCGGGTGATGGTGAAGCCGGGGTACTTCGAGCCCTGCAACCTGTGGGCCGTGGTCGCCCTGCCGCCCGGTAACCGCAAGAGTGCCGTGCAGTCCGCCGCCACCGCGCCGCTGCTGGCCTGGGAACGTGATCAGGCGGCGATCATGGAACCGGAGATCAAGCGTATCACCAGCGAACGCAAGACTCTGGAGGCCCGCGCCAAGGAAATACGCAGCAAGGCCGCCAAGGAGAAGGACAACGGGAAGGCGGCAGAACTGGCACGGGAGGCCGCCGACATCGAGGCCGAACTTCCCGAGATTCCGTTGCAGCCACAGATATGGACCTCCGACGCCACCCCGGAACGCCTGGGCGCACTGCTGGCAGAGCATGGCGAGTGCATGGCCTGGCTGTCATCGGAAGGTGGCGTTTTCGACCTGCTGCAAGGGCGCTACTCCAATGGCATCCCCAACCTGGACCTGGTGCTGAAAGCTCACAGCGGCGATGCGGAACGGGTGGATCGGGGCAGTCGTCCGCCGGTCTTCCTGAAAAGCCCGCGCCTCAGTATCGGCCTGAGCCCTCAGCCTGACGTGTTGCGAGGGCTGGCGGCCAAGCCTGGATTCCGTGGACGCGGATTGCTGGGGCGATTTCTCTACCTCCTGCCG
>JALSTC010000098.1 GCA_026983935.1 Ardenticatenia bacterium | reverse complement strand
GGCTCCAGCACTCCATCATGCCGGAGAACTTCATCTACATGAGCCGGGTGGATGCTGAGTCGCGGGGCATTGCCGATGGCGATGAGGTACGCCTCGTCTCCGCCACCAACCCCGATGGCGTCTGGCGGCTCGGTGAAGGCAACGAAAAACCCATCATCGGCAAGGTGAAAGTCGTCGAGGGGCTGCGGCCCGGCACGGTCTCCTTTAGCTGGCATTACGGCCACTGGGCCTACGGCGCACGCGACGTGGTGATTGACGGCAATGTCGTTCCCGGCGATGAACGGCGGGCGGGCGGTGTCTGTGCCAATGCGGTGATGCGCGAAGACTCAACGCTGGGCAATGCCTGCCTGACCGATGTCATCGGCGGCAGCGCCAGCTACTACGACACGATGGTTCGCGTGGAAAAGGTTTGAGGGAGGCCGCTGTTGTAAGCCCCCCTGTTTCCCCCTGCGCCTCTCCCGGCGCAGGGGGGTCTCCACGCCCACACCTGGTATGCAAATGGGGGAACACCCATGCAAAAACTGACGCGAATCGGACTGCTGCTGATGCTCGGACTGCTGGTGATCACCGGCTGCACCGGGCAAAGCGCTGAATCGGCGGCGATCCCGACGGCAACCGCCGTCAACCCCCGTGAGTTCATCCGCGAGGCCGAAGCCGCTTATCTGGAAGGCGACTTCGCGGCTGCATTCACGGCGGCGCAGGAGGCCGTCCGGGCGGCTCCACAGGATGCCACCGCCTGGAATTGGGTGCAGCGCGTGGCTGTGGCTGCCGCTGCCGATGATTATCTCACCACGCTGCCAGGGGATCGCTACCGTGTCTCGCCGGAGGAATTCCTGGCAGATCGGGTCAACGGCCAGAGCTACTTCATCATTGATGTGCGCGAACCGGATGAATACACCGCCGGGCACATTGAGGACGCAGTGAACATCCCCCTGCGGGAACTGACCCGGCATCTGGCCGATCTGCCCGCCAACCGCAGCAGCCGCATCCTGCTCTACTGTCACAGCGCCCGCCGTTCGGTGCATGCGCTGGTTGTGCTGCGCGAGTTGGGCTACACCCAGGTGTACAACCTGGAAGGCGGTTATGCCGCGTATGAGGACTACATCGCCAACAATCCGCTGCCAACGCCGGGGCCGACGCCGACCTTCGATCCCGCCCGTGACCCGGACCAGGACGGCGGATGCTGACCAACGCCAATGATTCGGACGATCTCTGTCCGTGAGATCGTCCGTCATCTGGCATATACTGTTAACAGACACATACGCTCTCCGAGATGCGCGTCCTACAGCCGCCCGGCCAGGGACGTGCAGCCGTCCCTCAATGTGCATGAGGGCCTCCAACCCATTTGGGCTGGAAGCAGGGCCAGCGGTGGAAACGCCGGGGCCTCCCGACGCTGCAGTGTGACCGCTGCAGCCGAATTGGAAAGGAGAAAAACACATGCAGGTCTTATCCCAAAGTGGAGCGACGCCTCCCGACCCCGCCGCGCGGGGCCATTTCGCGGCCATCCTGCCAGAGCGGAGCGAAGCGCATGGCTGACCTGCAAAGCCTGCTCACCAAATCGGCGGCCCGCCACAACCATCTCTGCCCGCGTCAGGTGCTGGGTGTGCGCATGGGCATGCTGGCAGGCAAAATTCTGGGGCTTGATCTGCCGCAAAGCGACAAACGGCTCTTCACCTTTGTCGAGACGGACGGCTGCGGCGCAGACGGTATCGCCGTGGCGACGGGCTGCAGCATCGGGCGGCGCACCCTGCGCGTGATGGACTTTGGCAAGCTGGCGGCCACCTTTGTGGATACAAAAACCATGCAGGCCGTCCGCATCTATCCGCACCCGGAAGCCCGAATACGCGCGCGCCTCTACGCACCGGATGCGCGGAGCCGCTGGCACAGTCAGCTAACCGGCTACCAGATCATGGCGGATGAGGAACTGCTGATCGTGCAGCATGTGGTGCTCACCGTCTCGCTGGAACGAATCATCAGCCGCCCCGGTGTGCGGGCCTGCTGCGCGGTCTGTGGGGAAGAGATCATCAACGAGCGTGAAGTCATCCGCGGCGGGGAAGTGCTGTGCCGGGCCTGCGCGGGTGAGGCCTATTACGCCATCCCGGCCTTAACGCAAGACCACGAAACCCCCGCGGCGCTGGCGCTTGAGCACGCCTCTGGTTAGTTCGTTCGGGCGCTTTTTTACTCGCTGGCTTCTTCCGCTGCATCCGCCCCATCCACATAGCCGCCGGGGCGGATGTAGCGCACACGGCGGTACGGGGCGACGACTTCTTTGATGGCATCCTTCATCAGATTGCCGGAAATGTGCATCAGTGTGTCGCCGTACTGGGGATCAATGCCCATGCTGGCCTGGCAGGGGTAATGGTGATGATGCAGTCCCCCCTGTTCAATGGCATCATCGGCGGACGTGCCCACCAGCTTTTCCGCCACATAGCGTCCACAGCCACAGCAGGCATCCCGCGTGACTTCCATATCCTCGATCTGCCGCGTGGCCTCGTTCACCGTCACGCGGAAGGCGGGCCGCCCGAAGTGGCGGGCGAATTCGCGGATCAGGGGATCGTCATAGGTCTTTCGATGACGCAGCGCATTATAGTGCGTTTCGGTCAGGGAACAGAACGGCTTGGGCGTCACACAGGCCACATCCATCCGCGCCAGCCAGCCGCATAACTGCCGCGCCAGCCCGACCGGCAGCCAGGTGACATTATCAATCGGCGCGATCACGGCCCGCGCACCGGTCATTTTGGCAATATCCGGCACCAGCTCCGCCACGCCCTTGACCTCGGCCAGCGACAGAATCAGATCGGCGGCGGGCAGCACCTCCGGCAGGTAGTCCTCCGGGTAATCCACCACTGGCGGCAGGACGCGGGGCGTTTGCCATGTCTCCACCTGCCAGTCCTGCGGCCCGTGCTGCCGGACATTCTTCACATGCCGCCAGCCGTATTCGCCTGTCACCAGCACCAGTAAGCGCATTGCCCACCTCCGTTTTGCACCCGTCAATAACCATCATACGCGAATTTCCGCCGGAGCACATCTTCCCGGCGCGAGATGTGACAGGCAATGATCATGCCATATTCGTGACATGTTTCACTATATCGCGCGAATATTGAGAGTAGACTATATTTAAGATTTTGAATATAATACATCCCGGAGGAACTCCTGGCGCTGCACGGCGTTTTTTCGTCATCTAAAACATTCATATTTATGAATATTCAGGCGGCGTCATCCATATCTACTACTCAAGGAGGAGGCAAACTCATGCTTACCGTCAAAATTCTCGGCTCCGGCTGCCCCAACTGCAAGCGTCTGAAGGCAGAAGCCAAAGCAGCGCTGGACGCCATCACCCCCGACTTAGAATACAGGCTTGTTGAAGTTACCGACTATGCGGACATCATGGCCTACGGGGTGATGAGCACCCCCGCCCTGGTGATCAACGAACGGCTGCTTTCCGCCGGGCGCATTCCCCGGCGCGAACAGATCGCCGAATGGGCGTTGAAGCTCAATGCTGATTGATCGGGGGGACATACAAGGAGAACGTGATGACCGAAAGAACGCTGACCGCTTCACGCGCTCATTCTGATAGACGCGCCTTCGCGCTGGTAGGACTGGCTGCCGTTGTGTGGGTCATTGCCTGGAGCCAGTTACAGCCGCTGGCCGATCTGCTCAGCTACCGGGTGCTCAGCCTCGATCCGGAGAGCCACCTGGGCAGCTCCGTTAACTTCTTCCTATACGACGTCCCCAAGATTCTGCTGCTGCTCTCCGGTATGATCTTCCTGATCACGCTGCTGCGGACGTTCGTCACCACGGAGCAGACGCGGCGCTGGCTGGGTGGTCGGCGGGAAGGGGTTGGCAATGTGCTGGCCTCGCTGCTGGGCGTGATCACGCCGTTCTGCTCATGTTCTGCCGTGCCGCTGTTCATCGGCTTCGTCGAATCCGGCATCCCGCTGGGTGTGACGTTTTCGTTTCTGATCACCGCGCCGATGGTCAATGAAGTGGCGCTGGTGATGCTCTTCGGCATGTTCGGCTGGCAGATCGCCGGGCTGTACCTGATCTCCGGTCTGACGCTGGCCATCGTGGCGGGCATTGTCATCGGGCGGCTGAACATGGAGCGCTATGTTGAGGACTTCGTCTACCAGGTCAGGGTCGGCAGCGGCCAGGTGCTGGAAAACCGCCTGACGTGGACGGAACGCTTCGAGCAGGCGCTGGAGAGCACGCGCGAGATCGTCGGCAAGGTGTGGCCTTATGTCATCGTCGGCATCGCCATCGGGGCAGGTATCCACGGCTTTGTGCCGGAAGACGCCATGGTAGACATCATGGGCAAAACCGCATGGTGGTCTGTGCCTGCTGCGGTGGTGCTCGGCGTGCCGATGTACTCGAATGCCGCCGGTGTGATCCCCATCGTCAGCGCCCTGATGGACAAAGGCGCGACGCTGGGCACGGTGCTGGCCTTCATGATGTCGGTCGTAGCGCTGAGCCTGCCGGAGATGGTCATCCTGCGGCGGGTGTTGAAGCTGCGCCTGATCGGCGCTTATATCGTCATCCTGACCGTCGGCATCGTGGCGACGGGGTATCTGTTCAATCTGGTGATGTGAACGCGCCGATGCGCGTCATGGCTGCGTTGTTCACAGCAAATACTGACAGCCGCCACAAATCCAAATCTCATCACCCCCGGCCCTTGCGATTTATGATAGAATAAATTATGCAGTTACAGACACCTGTGACCTCATCACCGGTGTCTATTTGCCCTGCACGCATTGCAGCATTCCCCCCTTCCTGCTGCAGGATGCGAAGCCCGTTTTTGGTCGCAGTGCCGGGCTGCTCACCCCCATTCAAGTACCTCCCCCGCTGCGCCCGCCGCTAATCGGTATCCGTGACATCCCCGCATACATCAAACCCTTCGTCTGTACATGCGTTCATCTTCTGTTGTCATAAGGAAACAGGTGTG
>JALSTC010000097.1 GCA_026983935.1 Ardenticatenia bacterium | reverse complement strand
ACCACCGCCCGCCGAACCGGCGTCGCGGCAAGTTCGCCGGTCTGCAGCCGGGGCAGTTCTCGCAGTTCGACGGCAATAGCGTTTGGAAAGACACGTCCCAGCAGGTCGCGCAGGTCGTCAGGATTGACTCTGTCTGCGTCAATTTTCAGGGTGTTGGCAATGGTGCGATGGTAGTCCTTTTGCGGCCAATCTACATGAAGCTGCCTGCGTTTGGCCTGCTCTTTGATGACCGCCACCAGTTTCTGGATCGAGTCGCGCGGACGGACGACATATCCCATCTGGCGGCGTCCGGCCTTATAGGCCACTGCATCATCGGGTTTGGACGCATAGATCACGATCCCCGCCGGGGCAAGCTGTGGCCCCAGTTCCAGGCCGGAGAAATCGGCGGGATCGGCAGGGCGCAGCAGGCGTGGAACGATGACGGCCACATGGCAGAAGTGCTCCATCGCTTTCTTCTGCGCGTCAAGCAGCAGCGCTTTCCCTTCACCTTCGGCGATGATGACCTGGCAGCCGTACTGGCGCAGGCTCTCTCGCAGTGCATTGCGCCGATCTTCGTTGAAGTCCACGATCAGCACGCGCAGTTTTTTGATGCCGCTGCTGCTGGCGTCTGCCGTTGACATCCTTCCTCCCTGCTGAGTGCGATAAGCGCGGCTGTCCTGCTGAACAGCGCTGGAGTGTATTAGCCTCCGCAGTAAATCATATGATGAAGTCTGATGCCGTGCAAACCGCGTGCCGGGCAGGGGGTATTTTAATCTGGCGGCGAGAAGATGGTGGCTGCGTCCCGTCACCTGCGATTTCGATTGCAAGCTCAGCAGGGAAAAACCCGATTCAAGTCGGACTCGCGGATCGGGATCAGACCGCAGGGAGTCCAGATTCATCTGGACTCTTCCTGCTCAGCCCTGGAATTCATTCCGGCGCGTGAGGACGGGCAGGGATTGAAATCCGCCCGCCGGGCAGTTGCGCTGTGGGGGGGGTGGGGTATCCTACAGGGGGCGCGCCGGGGTTGATGGCGGCGCGGCGTGCGAGGCAAGGTGTGGAGCTGATGAAAACAACACGGGTGGCGCGCAGCCTGATGGATCGCGTCTTCGGCGGGGTCTGCGGCGGGCTGGGCGCATATCTGGGCATCAATCCCTGGTGGCTGCGGGTGACGTTCGTCGTCCTGACCCTGCTTTCTAACGGCGTCGTGGCGCTGCTTTACCTGATCCTGTGGTGGATACTACCGCCTGACCTCACGCCCGACGTGCCGCATTCCGGGCGTGACCTCGGCATGCTGCTGGTCGGCGTGGCCATCATGCTGACCGGCGCGGTTGTGCTGGCGCGGGGGATGGGCGTGCTCAGCGGGCCGGGCGGCGCGGACCTGTTCTGGCCGGGTGTTGTGATGATCATGGGCGCGGCATTACTTTTGCAGCAACTGCGGCGCGGTTGAATGGCCCCCGGTGGAGTGCCTGTTCAGGAAGAAAAGTCCGGCTTGAACCGGATTGATGGGGGCTTCTTGCAGGTTGAACATCGATTCCGGCAGTCGATCTGCCCCGGTGCTGGTTTTGTCCGCCGCTGCCCGTTTTTCTCACAGGAATAATCATGCGCGGATCAACTCAAAATTCAAAACTCAGAACTCAAAACTATTTCTGGCCGCTTCTGATCATGGCGCTCGGCCTGATCGCGCTGCTGCAGGCGCTGGCGGTCTTTCCCCCGGCAGTGGCCGATCTGATCGGTCGGGCCTGGCCTGTTGTGCTGGTGCTGGTCGGGCTGATCCTGATTCTGGATCAGATTCCCCTCCTGCGGCGCTGGGCGGCACCGCTGGGACTGCTGGTGACGGTGGGGCTGCTGGCGGTGATCATCGTCGTGGCTTACACGACCCGCGCCAGCACCGAGCGCGAGGACAACGTCGTGACCGTCGAGCAGATCATCACGGAGGAGCCGGAGCGGCTGCGCGTGACGGTGGAGACCATACAGACCCGCGTGGATATTTCTCCGGTCGTGGGGGAAGAACCGGCCATCCGCGCCGAGTTCGTCGGCAGCACGGAGAGCGAGATCGAGACCGATTACACGCTTGAGGGAGACTCGGCGGTTTTTCTGCTGCGCGAAACGCGGCCCAACCCCATCCCCGCGCTGGAGGCCATCGGGCGCGGGCGGCTGAATGTGGAGCTGCCCTCCGGCATCCCCATTGAGCTGAGCTTCCGCAATGCGGACGGCACGGTCAGCCTGAATCTGCTCGGCCTGAACATGGCGCGGCTCAATGTCAACATCACGCGGGGTGACCTGCTGCTCAGCCTGGCGAATACACCGCTGGAGGAGCGGGGGGATGTGGTGGTCACACGCGGCGATGTGACCGTCTTTGTGCCGGATGGCCTGGCGGTGCATCTGTTCCTCAACCGGGGCGGCAGCGGACGCGAGCCGGAATTCCCCGCCGATCAGTACCTGTACCTGCGCGACGATTCGCTGCAAACGGTGGATTTCAACGATTACGAAGTCCGCACGGAGCTTAACCTGACCGTACCCGGCGGCATCATCCACGTGGAGTAGCAGGCTGCTGGCCATCCTGTGTGGTGCCCATGGTGGATAAGATAGATCACGATCCACATGCCACGTATTCCGGCTATAATGAGGATGACGACAGTCGATCTGAGCCGGGAGACGGGCGATGTTCTTCGACGACCAGATCACGATTGGCTGGACGACGTGGGAGCCGGTCGGGCGGGTGTATGTGGCGGCGGGGCCGCGCGGTGTGATGGCGGTCACCATGGGGCCGTTTGACGAATCCGAGGCGGCTACATTGATCTGGGGCATGTTCCACATGCCGACGCTGGTCGATCAGCGGGCCACATCCGACGCCGTCCGGCAGCTTGACGAATACTTCCGGCGCGAGCGGTGGGAATTCGATCTGCCGCTTGATCTGCGCGTCGAAACGACGTTCCAGCGCATGGTGCTGCAATATATCCAGCGCATTCCCGCCGGGCGCACGATAACCTATAAAGCCGTCGCCACCGCCCTGGGCGATCCGGAGCGGGCGATTGCCGTCGGGCAGGCGCTGGCCCAGAATCCGATCCCGCTGCTGATTCCCTGCCATCGTGTCATCGGCGCGGACGGCTCACTGGTCGGTTACAGCGGCTACGGCGGTGTGGAGACGAAAGCCGCCCTGCTGCGCCATGAAGGCGCGTTGCTGCTTTGACGGTGTGGTGTGTTACAGTAGACCACCTGGAAGCGAATGAGGTGCAGCATGGTCACTGCCGAAAAACTGCTCACCGCGGACGATCTCTGGACAATGCCGACGGGCGACAGACGCCATGAGCTGGTAAAGGGGCAACTGGTTGAAATGATTCCGGCGGGCGGGTTACACGGGATTGTATCAATGCAAATTGGGCGGTTGCTGGGCAATTTTGTTCAGGAAAACAATCTGGGCTACGTTTTCGCCGCCGAGACGGGCTTTTTGCTGGCCCGCGACCCGGATACCGTGCGTGCGCCGGACGCCGCCTTTGTCTCCTGGGCGCGTGTACCGGAGCCGCTGCCGGAGGCCTACTGGCCCGTCGCGCCCGATCTGGTGGTGGAGGTTGTCTCGCCTTCCGACCGTGCAGAGGATGTGCAGCGCCGGGTGGCCGATTTTCTCAGCGCCGGGACGCGGCTGGTATGGGTCATCTACCCCGATCCGCTCTCCGCGATGGTCTACTATCCTGACGGCAAGGCCCGCGTGCTTCCCCGTGACGATTCGCTCGACGGCGAGGAGGTGCTGCCCGGCCTGACCATTCCGCTCGCGGCCCTGTTTCCGGAGAAACCCTCAAGCTGATGACATCTGATCCAACAACTCAAAACTCGAAACCCAAAACTCAAAACCTTTCCAACTGGGGCGTGGTCGGCCATGAGTGGGCCATCGCGCATCTGGAAAAGAGCCTGGCACACGGGCGCATCCGCCACGCTTATCTCTTCACCGGCCCGGCGGGGGTTGGCAAAACGACACTGGCGCAGGCCTTCGCCCGGCGGCTCAACTGCCTGCATGAGGACGACTCCGTGCGGCCCTGCGGGGAGTGCTCTGCCTGCCGGCGTATTACCTCCCGCAACCATCCCGATGTGCGCATCATCGAGGCCGAGGCCGTCGGCGGGACGCTCAAGATCGAGCAGGTGCGGGAGATGATGCGGGCGCTGGCGCTGCGCCCCTATGAAGGCCGCTACCGTGTGAGCATCCTGCGCCGTTTTCACGAGGCCCGTCCCCAGGCCGCCGACGCGCTGCTCAAGACGCTGGAAGAGCCGCCGCCTTATGTTGTGCTGCTGCTGACCGCGGAAAATGTCAATCTGCTGCCCGCCACCATCCTCAGCCGCTGTCAGCCGGTGCGCCTGCGGCCTCTCCCGGCGGCGCAGGTCGAGCGGGCACTGATCGAGCGCTGGGGAGCCGACCCCGAACAGGCCGCGCTGCTGGCGCAGCTTTCCGGTGGGCGGCTGGGCTGGGCGGTGAATGCGCTTGCCGGGGACGGCGAGCTGACTTTCCGTGATCTGGCGCTGGACGATCTGGAGCGCGTGCTGACGGAGAGCCGTGTCGGGCGCTTTCAGCGGGCGGAGACGATGGCGAAGCGCAAAGACGACCTGCGCGAAACGCTGATTCTGTGGCAGGCTTTCTGGCGGGATGTGGTGCTGATCGCCAGTGAGAGCCGCGTCCCGCCGGTCAATCGCGATCGCCGTGCCACGCTGAATCGGCTGGCCCGCGAGATCGGCCTGGAAGAGGCGCAGGCCGCGCTCCGGGCGACACGGGCCGCGCTCGATGACCTGGGCAAGAACGTCAACACGCGCCTCTCGCTGGAAGTGATGCTGCTGGACTATCCGGGGCTGAAGCGGCAGTAGGGAATACGCCGTTGGTTTGCCTTCGCTGCTATTCGCCCCTTGCCACCGCGTAAACCCGCGCCCCATCAAAATCGGTGGCCAGCCGCAGGTACGGCGCATCGCCCACCGCCGAGCGCA
>JALSTC010000096.1 GCA_026983935.1 Ardenticatenia bacterium | reverse complement strand
CCCCCGGCACAGATGGCCAGCACCAGCGCCACGTACACATCCCCCTGATACGTCCAGATCACAAAGCCCAGCGCGGCGAGCAGCAGCAGCACACGTATGGCATAGCCGGATTTCCTGAAGATGCGTGCCAGACGGGAGGGACGCCTGGGAACGGGCGGTGAGGATTTCTTACGCCTGAATCTCATGCCGGGCGACCTTTCTGATCTGCCAGACGGCTGATCTCATTATAAGGGTATCGGGCCGATATGCCAATAGTCGCTGCAGGCGACTGCATCTTTGAAATTGGACGGTTTGTGTTATCATTACAGTACTGACCGGTCAGTACTGTAATGGGGAGCATATGACCGCCGATCATTCACAGGACACACCAAAAGGGACACGCGACCGTATCCTCGACGCGGCGCTGGATATTTTCTCCCGCAAGGGCTACCACAGCACGCGGCTGGACGAGATCGTCGAGGAGGCGCACGTCTCCAAAGGCTCGATCTACTTCCACTTTCCCAATAAGGAAAAGCTCTTCCTGGCGCTGGTGGACCAGTTCGCCGATCTGCTGGAGCGGCGAGTCACGGAAGCCATTCAGAATGAGGCGCAGGGTATGGATCGCGTCCGTGTGGCGCTGGTGACCGTGCTGGAGACCTTCGGGCGCTACCGCCGCCCGGCCAAGATTCTGCTGGTGCAGGCGGTGGGGCTGGGCACGGCCTTTGAAAAGAAACGCCTGGCCGTCAACGAGCGCTTCGCCATGCTGATCAAGGCCTATCTGGACGAAGCGGTGGCCGTCGGGGACATCGCCCCCGGTGACACCGAGGTCATCGCCCACGCCTGGATGGGCGCGATCTACAACATTGTGATCCAGTGGGTCTATACCGGCGAGCCGACGCCGGATCGCATCCTTTCCACGCTGCTGCCCCTGCTGCTGCGGAGCGTGGGCTACGATGAGCAGGAGGCGGCATGACAGCAGCGCCGGACGAGACTGCCTACCGCAGCATCCCCGAACAGTACGGCCGTCTGGTCAGCTACAGCCTGCCATGCCCCGGCGTCTCACTGGTCGGGTTCCTGCGGCAGGCACTGGGTGAGCCGCGTTTTTACTGGGAAAGCAGCCGCGATCATGTGGCTTTTGCGGGCTTCGGCGCGGCGCTGGAACTCATGGCCTGGGGCGCGGATCGCTTCGAGACCATCCGGCGGCGGGCGGCGGAGTTGTTCTCCGATGCCGTGGTGCTCGATGATCGCGAACCACTGGCCGGGCCGCGCCTGTTCGGCGGTTTTGCCTTCCGTGATGATTTTGTGCCGGACGTCGCCTGGGCGGACTTCACGCCCGCGCATTTCGTCCTGCCGCACTACCAACTGGTCAGCGTCGGCGGCGAAAAGTGGCTGACGATCAACGTGCACATTCCGCCGGATGACGCCCCCCGCGCCGTGCTGCCGGAGCTTGAAGCGGCGCTCCGGGCGCGGATCGCGGCGCTCCGGGAAGGGGAAGCGGCCCCCGCCCAACTTGCGACTCAACAGCCGACTGCCATCAGCTATCCCATGCCCTATGAAGCCTGGGCGCAGAAGATCGCCGATGCGCAGGCGCAGATGGTGGCGGGTACGCTTAACAAGGTCGTGCTGTCGCGCGTCTGTGAGGTGCGCTTCCCGGCGCGGGTGCAGGTGGATGGCGCGCTGAAGTACCTGACCGGGCACTATGCGGAATGCTACCGCTTTCTCTTTGAGCCGCAGCCCTACCGCGCCTTCTACGGCGCAACGCCGGAACTGCTGGCGGAAGTCTCCGGGCAGTCCGTGCGCACGATGGCGCTGGCGGGCAGCATCCGGCGCGGGACAACGCCGGAGGAAGATGCCGGCTATGCGCGGCAACTGCTCAACGACCCCAAAGAGCGCTATGAGCACGCCGTCGTGGTGGAAAAACTGCGCGAACGGCTGGGTCGGATGGTCGATGCCCTGCATGTGGCGGAGACCGGCATCTACCGCCTGAGCAACATCCAGCATCTCTACACGCCGATCACGGGTCGTCTGCAGGAAAACAGCGGTGTGCTGCCGGTGGTGGCGGCGCTGCACCCGACGCCCGCGCTGGGCGGCGACCCCCGCGAAAGGGCCATGCAGATCATCCGCGAGAGCGAACCCGTGCCGCGCGGCTGGTACGCGGCCCCTGTTGGCTGGCTTGACCGTCACATGGATGGGCAGTTTGCCGTTGCCATCCGTTCGGCGGTGGCGCAGGAGCGGCGTGTGTGGCTCTATGCCGGGGCGGGCATCGTGGCGGAGAGCGTGCCGGAGAAGGAATGGGCGGAAACCGCGCTCAAGTTCCGCCCCATGCTGGACGCGCTCGGCATCCGGGAGCAGAGCCATGTCGAACCGTAACACGCTGTGGGCAGCGGTCTTTGTGGATGAGATGGCGCGGGCCGGACTGCGGGCCGTCTGCTTTGCGCCGGGGTCACGCCATACGCCGCTGGTGCTGGCCTTTGCCCGGCACGAGGCGATCACCGTCTACCCCCATCTGGATGAACGCAGCGCGGCCTTCTTCGCGCTGGGGTTGGCCCTGGCAGATGGCGAACCCGTCGCACTGGTCAGCACGTCCGGCACGGCAGGCGCGAACTTCTTCCCCGCCATTATTGAGGCGCATCAGTCCCGCGTGCCGCTGATCGTGCTGACGGCGGACAGACCGCACGAACTGCGTCACAGCGGCGCGAACCAGACCATTGATCAGGTCAAACTATACGGCGATTATGCGCTGTGGGCGGTGGACGCCGCCCTGCCGGAGGCCGACCCGCCGCCTGCTGCCCTGCGTAACCTGCGCACACTGGCCGCCCGTGCGATGGCCGTAGCCGGTGGCCCGCGCAGGGGTGTGGTGCACATCAACTTCCCCTTCCGCAAGCCGCTGGAGCCGACGCCCGTCCCCGGCGACGTGACGACCGTCCCGGCAGAGGCGCGGGCACGTGAGGATGGCGCACCTTACACCCGCTTTTCTGCCGGAAGCCTTCGTCCCGACCGACAGGCGGTTGATCGATTGGCCGGTCAGATCATGGCGCACGAACGCGGTCTGATCGTCTGCGGGCCGCGCTGCCCCGGCGAGCCGTTTCCGGAGCTGGCCCGGACTCTGGCCCGCGTCGTCGGCTACCCCCTGCTGGCCGATCCGCTCTCTGGCGTCCGCTTCGGTGGTGAGGATACGCTCGGCGGCTATGACTCGTTCCTGGGGCGGACGGAAGGGCCAGCGGACAGGCCGGAGGTCGTGATCCGCTTTGGGAATGTGCCGACCTCGAAGGCGCTGAATGCGTACCTTGACCGCGCCGCGCTGTCGCATTATGTCCACGTCAGCGGCGACGGCGTCTGGGCCGATGACAGCCACCGCATCAGCGACTTCGTTCATGCCGATGAAAAGCTGCTCTGCCGGGAGCTGCTGGCACGAGAATGTCCGGAGCGCTCCTCCGACTGGCGGGGGCGCTTCCAGGCGCTTGAGGCGGCCACATGGCAGGCGATGGACTCGGTGCTGGCCGATAAGCCCTACTTCGACGGTGCAGTGCTGGCCGACGTGGTGGAGCTGATCCCGCCGGAAAGCACGCTGTTCGTGGGCAACAGCCTGCCCGTGCGCCATCTGGATCAATTCGGCAGGCCGGGCGGGAAGCGCATTCACGCCTTTGCCAACCGCGGCGCGTCCGGCATTGACGGCAATACGTCTGCCGCGCTGGGCGCGGGTGCGGCGCACCCGGAAAGGCCGCTGGTGCTGGTGACGGGAGACATCACCTTCTACCATGATATGAACGGCCTTCTGGCCGTCCAGCGCTGCGACATCCCGATCACGATCGTGCTGCTCAACAACGATGGCGGCGGCATCTTTTACCGCCTGCCGATCCGGGACCACGACCCCGAATTCACGGACTACTTCGTCGCGCCGCACGGCCTGGATTTTTCCCATGCCGCCCGGCTCTATGGGCTGGATTACGTGCGTGCTGACGACCGTGAGTCGTTCCGGCAGGCCTTCCGGGAGCGCGTGGGGGGCCGCACGTCCTGCATCATCGAGGTACACACCGATGCCCGGCAGGATGCGCAGCGCCGGGAAGCGGCGCTTGCCGCCGTGAACGAACACATCGCCCGGCACGGAATCACATAACATATATAGACAAGGAGTCATACGTTCATGCAACTGGCAAAATCAGTGAACTGGCAGGTGGTCAAAGAATACGAGGACATCACCTATCACAAGGGCGACGGCATCGCCCGCATTGCCTTCAACCGTCCGGAAGTGCGCAATGCCTTCCGCCCGAAGACGATTGATGAAATGACCGAGGCCGTGCTCGACGCCTGGATGGACAGCGAGATCGGCGTCGTACTGCTGGCAGGCAACGGCCCATCGCCCAAAGATGGCAAGTACGCTTTCTGCGCGGGCGGCGACCAGAAGGTGCGCGGCGAGGCGGGCTATGTGGACGATGCAGGCGTGGCCCGGCTGAACGTGCTTCAGCTTCAGCGCTACATCCGCACCATGCCCAAGCCGGTGATCGCGCTGGTGGCCGGGTATGCCATCGGCGGCGGGCATGTGCTGCACGTCGTCTGTGACCTGACCATCGCCGCCGACAACGCCATCTTCGGGCAGACCGGCCCCATCGTCGGCAGCTTCGATGCCGGGTACGGCGCGAGCTATCTGGCGAGCATCGTCGGGCAGAAGAAAGCGCGGGAAATCTGGTACCTGTGCCGCCAGTATGACGCCCAACAGGCATTGGACATGGGGCTGGTGAATACGGTCGTGCCGGTCGAAGAACTGGAAGAAGAGGGCGTTCGCTGGGCAAAGGAAATCCTCAGCAAAAGCCCGATCGCCATTCGCTTTATCAAGGCCGGGCTGAATGCCGATCTCGACGGGCAGACCGGTCTCCAGGTGCTGGCCGGGGACGCCACCATGCTGTTCTATATGACCGAGGAGGGCAGCGAGGGCAAGCAGGCATTCCTGGAGAAGCGTCCGCCGGACTTCAGCAAATTTCCG
>JALSTC010000095.1 GCA_026983935.1 Ardenticatenia bacterium | reverse complement strand
TGGCCGCGTGACCAACCCCTTGTCACTTTTTACAAACCGCTAACACGCTGATATTGTTGCCTTTGTACTTCTTCACTATAATGCACACTGGGCAGTGTAACGGTATGTAACAATTCCAGTTCTAACTCGTCCGCCAGTACGACATGGTCTGGAAGATGCCATGAGTTTCTCAATCGGTGAAACAGTAGGACGCTATCGCATCACAGAGCAGCTTGGTCAGGGCGGCATGGCAACAGTTTACCGCGCCTACGATGCCAACCTGGATCGGTACGTTGCCATCAAAGCCATGCATCAGGCGTTCCGGGAAGACACCAATTTCCTGGCACGTTTCAAGCGCGAGGCACAGATCGTCGCCAAACTCCGCCATCCACACATTGTAACCGTCCATGAGTTTGACGAGCATCACGGGCAGCCCTATCTGGTCATGGAATTCATTGAAGGCGAAACACTGAAGGCCCGTCTGACCCGAAAACCCTTCACGATGAAAGAAACCGTCGCGACGATGACTGCTGTGGGCCAGGCGCTGACTTACGCCCATGAACAGGGCGTGCTGCATCGTGATATCAAACCCTCCAATATCCTGCTCGACAAAGCTGGGCGGCCCTATCTGACCGACTTCGGTCTGGCACGTATGGTGCAGGCAGGGGAATCCACACTCAGTCAGGATATGCTGCTGGGGACGCCGCAGTACATTTCACCGGAGCAGGCCCAGGGCATACGGGAACTGGGCCCGGCAACTGATATCTACTCATTGGGAATTGTGCTGTATCAGCTCGTTGTCGGGCGAGTACCCTACAGCGCAGACACACCCTATGCCATCATTCACGATCACATCTACAAACCGCTTCCCATGCCCAGCCAGGTCAACCCCAATGTTCCGCCTGAGGTTGAGCGCGTGCTGCTGAAGGCGCTGGCTAAAGAGCCGGGAGATCGATTCCAATCGGCAGTCGAGATGGTTTCTGCCTTCCAGGCAGCAGTTGAAGCAACGCAGCTAGATGAGATGGCACTTCGCACGGTGAAAGCTCCTGTACCTCCGGTTTCACCTCCCGATAAACCCAAAGGGTTTACACCAGCTATTCCAGCGGCAGCCCCCTCCACGCCCGAAACAGCCGCGCTGACACCAACTGCACAGCTTCAAAAGCGGCGTCGAACGCTGTGGATGCTGGGAGGCCTGGGTGCATTCATCTTCATCTGCCTGCTGAGCCTCTTTATTGCGATTGCAGCCACGGCCAATTCAGACCTGCGTTCAGACACCGACATCCCAACCGGGAATCCTCAGCACAGCGCGACGGATGAGGCTGCACATGATCAGGCCGCCATCCCTCAGCTATCTGTTGCAGAAGCCCAGCAGTTGGTTGAGGACAATCCGGATGATCCGGCAGCACAGTTTGCCCTGGCACTGGCGCTGCTCCGCGACGATCAGCGCACTGAGGCGCAGGCGGCTCTAAATCAGGGAACACAGCTTGCACTTGAGGCGAACAACCCGGCACTTATCTCTGCGGCAGGCCAGGAAGCTGCCGAAATGGGCTACACGCTGGAAGCCCTCACACTGTACATGCACACGCTGCCCCTTCTTGCTGACCGCCCTGCCCTGCGCAATGAGATCGGATATGCCATCTACAATACAGCCAGCAGCGCAGAACGGCGGGATGTTGCCATACTGCGACGTGTCACCGAAAGTCGTCCGGACTCTGCCCCACTGCAAGCGCTGTTGGCCAGAGCATATCTCAGCATTCACCAGCTTGATGCCGCAGAACAGGCCATTACAACTGCGTTGGAGCTGGATGGGGCGCTGCCAGAAGCGCATTTGATCCTGGGCGAGCTTTACGCTGCCTCAGGGCAGCGGGATGAAGCAGAAGCGGAATGGCGGTTCGCAATGACTGCATCTGACGCCCCCGCCTGGGTCATGGAGCAGGCAGAAGCGCTGTTGGCCGACTCTGCACAATAGGCCAACACTGTGAAGCAATTTGCTGTCTTTTACCAATTCCTGAAGGAGACAATATCCTCATGCGTACCCCAATCGTTGCCGGTAACTGGAAGATGCACAAAACGCCTGCTGAAGCCGAGGCATTTGTGCGAGAACTGGCTCCATTACTGGAAAAGTTCGACAAGGTCGAGCGTGTGGTTTGCCCACCTTTTGTCGCCATACCTGCCGTTAGCGCAGCTCTAAAAGGAACGGCGGTAAAGGTCGGTGCACAGGATGTGCATTACGAAGATCAGGGGGCTTTCACGGCCCGGATTTCCCCTCCCATGCTGAAGGGGTTGGTGGAATATGTGATCATCGGCCATTCTGAGTGCCGCCGTGATCTGGGTCATACTGATGAAATTGTCAACAAAAAAGCAAAGGCCGCGCTCGCCCATGGCTTAAAACCAATCATTGCCGTTGGCGAAAGCCTTGCACAGAATGAGGCCGGAGAAACGGAAACATTCGTCAGCCAGCAGATTCGTGGAGCCTTTGACGGGATTCCTGCCGACCGCGTTCTCAGCATCGTGGTTGCCTACGAACCGATCTGGGCCATTGGCACCGGCAGGAGTGCTGAACCCGGCGTTGTGAATGAAATCATCCGCCGTGCCATCCGCAACACGCTGGCCGGACTTTATGGAGACGAAGTGGCCAAGTATGTACGCATCCAGTATGGCGGGAGTGTAAAGCCCAATAACATGGCAGACTTCATCTCGCAGCCGGAAATTGACGGTGCGCTGGTCGGCGGGGCATCACTCAAGGTCGACTCGTTCACCGAACTGATCCGAATCACCGCCGATCTGACCGTTTAGCACACCTGCGGAACGACATATCACAGCAAAGCCATCCCATGTCATCGTTCGATCTGCTGACGCCCTGGATTACATTTGCGGCCATTCTCATCCCGCTGCTGTATCTGGAGCGCTGGATACACCAACATTTGTATGGCGTGGGATGGCTCCTGTTCTCCAAGGACAGAGAACGTGCCACACTGCTGTATTACCTGATCCTGCTTCCCGGGGTATTCTTGCATGAGTTCAGTCAATGGCTGATGGCAGGAGCGCTGGGAGTCCGGATCAGTAAGGTGAAGGTCTGGCCCAAACCCCAGCGCAACGGTACATTGCGCCTGGACTTTGTTCAGATCAAGAAAACCGATCGCTTCCGGGCAGCGATTCTGGGATTGGTGCCGCTGCTCTCTGGCATAGGCGTTGTGTGGTATATCAGCCAGAATATTTTCAACATCGAGGGGCTTTCAGCCGCCTTCCAGGCGGGTGAACTGCCCATTATTCTGGCAGAACTGCAGCGTCTGTTCACCACGCCGGATTTCTGGCTGTGGCTGTACCTGCTGTTCGCCATCGGCAATGCCATGATGCCCACGCCCTCCGACCGGAAGGAATGGCCGCTCCTGCTCGGAATCTTCGGGGTAATTTCTATTTTTCTGATCACCATTGGGCTGGGTGAGGAAATGCTGATTCCCACTCTGCAAGGGCCTGTCAATCGCATTCTCAACACACTGGTGACCGCTTTCAGTACTGTTCTGGTGCTGGATATATTCGCTGTGCTGGCACTTGGCCTGCTGGAAAAAGCGCTGGAGAAGGCTACAGGCGAACATATGAAATATGGAGTCAGAAAGAAATCTGCCCCCAGACCTGAGCCCGGTGGGGATATACCGCTTCCGCCCGATCAGGCCCCGGCACGAATCACCGAGCGCAAGCTGCCCATCCCTCCTGCTCCAGAAGAACCCACAAAACCGCGTATACCAGAGCCGCAGCTTACACCTGCAGCAGCCCCGGAGCCAGGGAACGCTGAACCTGCAAAACAGCGTCCAACTCCACGATATGCTGCACAAAAGCCAGAACCGCCAAATATCATGGAGCCGCAGCAGGAAGAAGCACGCCCCCGCGTAGGGACGAGGCAAGATATGCTCTCATATCGCCGTACAGAGCAAATCACACCAGAAGACATTTCAGCAGAGAGCGGTGAGGCTGAAGACAAAGACGACAGCGATGAGCTGCACTATGTGCCGCTCGATGATGTGCCCTGATCAGTTTCGGCTTCCGCAGGCTGCGAAATGCGGGACAGGGCAGCAAAACCCACACCTACAAGCGCAAACATCATCAGCAGGGCGATAAATTTAAACAATTGGCTGGTCGTGATAAGCGCCAGTGCCCCAAAGAGCGCGCAGAAAAGATAATACCCGAGCACAATGATCCGGGCATTCACACCCAGATCAAGCAGACGGAAATGTAAATGCCCCCGGTCACCTTCCGCCGGGTTGCGCCCGTGAGTCACGCGGTTCACGATCTGCCAGCCCACATCCAAAAGCGGCAGTCCCATCGTCAGCAGAATTGTGGCCACTTTTGCACCACCAATAATACTCAACGATCCCAGCGTGTAACCGAGAAAAAACGCCCCGTTCGACCCCATGAAAATGCGGGCTGGAGGAAAATTAAACAGCAGAAAGCCTGCCGTCGCTCCCATCAAAGCCAGCGGCAGCAAACTCACGCTGATCTGCGGCGGATTCAGCCGAAAAGCAGCATTGACAAACAGCACCAGCGAGGCAATAAAAGCCACACCAGCGGCAAGACCATCCACGCCATCCAGCCAATTCACTGTATTCATCATGAGGCCCAGCCAGAACAAACTCAGCGTAACCGTGACCACAAATGGCCAGGGATCGGTCTGCAGGCCGGTAAATGGATTGTTGAATGATTCAATGAAGATACGAAACATGACCGCAATCGCGGCAGCGGCAAGCTGGGCAAAGTACTGCGGCAGCGGACCAAACTCGAAAATATCGTCCAGCAGGCCAAACAGAAAAATGAATGTCCCGCCGATCAACAGGCCAGCAAGCCGCACCCACTCCCAGGGATCGGTCCGCGGTACAGGCAGCACCTGCGCCACAACCACGGCAGCAGTGAAGGCGGCGTACAATGCCAGCCCGCCCAGTTTTGCCATGGGTTTTTGATGCCGGTGCCGTCCGCGCGGCCGATCTACAA
>JALSTC010000094.1 GCA_026983935.1 Ardenticatenia bacterium | reverse complement strand
CCGGGGAAATTCTGGTACAGCGTTGTTCAATGGTGGCGGCAGTTCAACTGGCCGCTGGCCCGGAGTCTGGCGCGTGTGCTGGTGATCTGCCTGCTGATGGTGATCACCTTCACCGCCAGCACGCCGCCGCCGGGCGATCTCTATACCAATGCCGCCGCCCATGCCCGTGATTATCTGTTCAACTACGTCGGCTGGGAAGTGAACGCGCTGACCGCCAAGGCCGACGAAGCCCTGTTCGGAGTCGCCCCCTACCTCGACGAAACCACCCGCTCCGACATCGTGCGGGCTTATATGGCCGAGCTGCGTGACCTGCGCCAGCAGGAAAGCGCCATCGAGCAGGTCTATGCCGATCCGGCAATCGAGGACCCCGACGCCGTCACCGCCGATCTGCGGGCCGAACGCGACCGTCTGCGAGCGGACCTGCAAACGCGCCAGGGCATGGTTGAAAGTATTCTGGAGGGGCAGATTTCGGCGGTGCTGGTGGATGAAGGGCTGGCCTTTCTGGGGCAGGTGCTGCCGCCGGTGGCAATGCGCTTCACCCCCCTGCCCGATGTGCTGATCATCTCGCCCCGCGATGAAATCCGCGTGGCAGCCTCACTCACGCTGAATGCCCTGACCGTTGACCGCCGCGCCGCGCTGGAAGACGCCGTTGATCGCGACCTGGACGTCTCCTCGCTGGTCGTGGATATCGGCGGGATGGCCCTCTATCCGAGCATGGTCGGCGAGGCCGATTCGCTGGTCTGGGAGATTGAAACAGCCTCCCACGAATGGGTGCACCACTACCTCTTCTTCTTCCCGCTGGGCCTGAACTATCTTGATGACAGCAGCCCGGAGACGCGCACCATCAATGAGACGACCGCCGATCTGCTCGGCAAGGAGATCGCCGGGGAAGTTGTGCGCCGCTACTACCCGGAACTGCCACCGCCCACCCTCCCCACCTTCCGGGAGGAAGAAGCGGTATCGTCCGCCTCGCCACCTTCTGCCCCTGCGCCGGACGTCTTCGATTTCACAGCAGCCATGCACGAGACACGGATCACTGTGGACGAGCTGCTGGCGGCAGGGCGCATCGAGGAAGCGGAAGCATACATGGAAGCCCGCCGCGCCCTCTTTAACGAACACGGCTACAGCATCCGCAAGATCAACCAGGCATATTTTGCCTTCTACGGTGGCTATCAGGCAGAAGACGCGGGCTACGGCACGGCAGGCGATGATCCCATCGGCCCGGCGGTGATCGAGCTGCGTGCCCGCAGCGAGTCACTGGCCGATTTTCTGGCAACAATACGCGGCATCACCACCACCGACGAACTGCTGGCAGCGGTCGAGGCTGCACGCGGGCAGTGATGCCACGCCCGCCTACCGCCGTCACATTTCCCACTGCTTGAGCAGCGCCGCGATCAGCGCCACCTTTTCCGGCAGGCTGCTGATCAGGACGTTTTCGTGGACGGCGTGCAGGCCCTCGCCGGTCGCGCCCATACCATCCAGCGTCGTGACGCCCATTGAAGCGGTGATATTGCCATCGGAGCCACCGCCGCTGCCCGCCTCATGCACTTCCAGGCCGATCGATTCCCCGATACGCTGCACCTGCGCAAAGGCGCGGCGCATCTTTTCGTCGCGCTCCAGCGGCGTGCGGCTCTCCCGCCCTTCAACGATCACCTTTGCGCCCGGCAGCACCGGCTGCAGGCCTTCAATGGCGGCCCTGATGCGCTCACCGGCTTCTGCCGTCAGGAAGCGAACATCCACGAAAGCCTCGGCGCTGTCCGGGATGACGTTATTGGTATGCCCGCCCTTGACCATCGTCACAGAAACGGAGGTGCCGTTGCGCAGGTCGTTCATCTCATTCAGGCGGATGATCTGGTGAGCAAGCTCAACGACGGCGTTGATCCCGGCTTCCGGTGCGCCACCCGCGTGAGAAGCACGCCCAACCGTCCGGACGACGAAGTTGGCAATGCCCTTGCGCCACGTCTTGAGCGCCCCTTCCGGCGTGGCAGGCTCCATGACCAGGCACAGCCCGGACTGCGCGGCGACTTTGCGGATCAACCCTTCGGAGTACCGGCTGCCGATCTCTTCATCGGTCGTCACCAGCGCCCAGATAGGCCGATTCGGGAATTCGCCCCGCTCCCTCAGCACTTTGATCGTGCTGAGCATGATCGTCACCCCCGCCTTCATATCAATTGCGCCGGGGCCGTACAACCGCCCGTTTTCAATGCGGATCGGGCGTTCGGCCAGTGTACCCACCGGCCATACCGTATCCAGATGAACAAGGAATGTGATCGGTTTGCCGGGCGCATCGGGATTCCACTTCGCCAGCAGAATGTCCCCGACCTGCTTTTCCGGGTAGCGATCCACCACCGCGCCAAGCGCCTCCAGACGCCCGGCCATTTCATCCACCAGCCGATCGACCGCCGCTTTGTCGCTGCTGAACGACTCGAACGCGATCAGCGTCTTGAGTAAATCCACCATCTCGTCGGTGCGCTCCCGACAATAGGCCAGCAAATCTTCCGCCATGCCGCAGCATCCTTCCTGAAGAAAAAGTGAAATGATCAAACCAGCGGGATTGTAGCGCGATCTGCACGACATGGCAGTATGAATCCTGCACAAGAGGCCGTGTCCATCCTTTGTGAGAAATGGTGCCCTGCATATGCCTGATGAATGGAATAACCACACAATTAGAGGAATTCATCACGGTGCCGGGAATGATCGCCCAGGCGATTGCGCCCCTGCCGGTATACATACATCGCACCACAGAGGCGCTGCTCCCTCTCCCCTCAGGCCCCGGAATTCCCCCTCCGGGGCCTGCTTTATTGCAGAGCAGCGATCACGTCTGCGACGCAGAATCAGAGGATGGGGGCACTTCCACCAACAACTGCTTGAGACAGGCGGGACTGAAGTTAAACATGGGCACACGCCGCTGGTATTCCCGATAAGCATCCCCAAACTTACGGATGGCCTCCGCTTCCTCAAGCGTCTTGATCATGATCACCATGAGCACCATTTCCAGCGGCGCGATGATCAGGATGAACGACACCGACCCCAGAATCAGCGCCACCGCCAGCGGAAAGAACAGCAGGCCCAGGTGCATCGGATGACGCATACAGCCATAGGCACCCTCGGTGACCAGCTTATTCGTCTCCATGCGCGGGATGTCACCTTCGCGCCCCAACCGCGCCAGCAGCCGCCCGGTATTGCGGCTGACAATGATCACCATGCGCAGGAGCAGCAGGCCGATGACCAATGTAATCACGTGAAAAAAGGGACTGAGCAGCAGCGACCGGAACAGACGCCAGTCCAACCAGTAGCCCAGTGCACCACCGCCAACCAGCATCACGACCCACATCATCAGACGAAATGCCACTGCATACTCCTCTCCCAATCAAAACGGGCAGATATCGGGAATCTGGTAGGTGCGGTTGGCCGGGCCGTAGCTGTTGAGGAACAGCACTGCCTCCGGATACGTGGCCACCATCTCCGCGGCGGCCATGCAGCCGGTGTGCAGGTTGTGCGAGGCCTGGAAAGCCCGCCAGAAGGCATCCCCCAGCGCGGCATAAACATAGCCCGGCGTGCCCGGCTGGTTATCCGCCATCAACGTGCTGTAGGTATCCAGCGCGTCATCGTCCCGATCCATGAAGGCGTAGGCCACAATCAGACGGTACAGCGCATAGGCCCGCAGCATAACCGGTTCATTGGGCACCTGCCAGCTTCCCAGGCGCGGATTATCCAGCGCCTCTCGGTACAATCGAATCGCCTCGTCGCCGTCACCCTGTTCCAGGGCGCGGTCGGCATCATGTATCACGTGGATGCGGTAGAGGGGCGGATCAAGCTGTGTCAAAGCCCGGACGTAGTTCAGACCATTCCAATCCCAGACGGTCGTCGAACTACGCGGCGGCCCGGCGCTGACATCGGTGGAAATCCCCCCGCCCTGGATCATGATCTCCAGAATACCGTCAGCGTCCAGGTCTTGAATGGAAAAGCGGCCATCCGGCGAACCGACGGTATCCACGTTGAGAGTCAGGAAGCCATCATTCGGCGTGCTCCATGTGAGCACCTGCGCGGCCTGTACGCAGTCCCCGCGCTGGCAGCGCTGTTGAAAGAATACCATCTCCGGGCGCGTATCGGCATTCATATCGCCGACATACAGCAGTGAAGGCACGCCGAACCCCGGCCCGAAATCGGAGCCGTACAGCAGCCGGTACCCGCCTTCGTGACAGCCAAAAACCAGTAGCTGGCCGGGCAGCGGGGAGACTTCTGCATTGAAAGGATCGCTGATGATCACGATGACTTCAAAGACGCCATCGCCGGTCAGATCATAGGCATCCGTCACCAGCCCATAATCGTCTCCGATCGCCCCCCATGTGCTCAAAATGGATGAAAGAAAAGGCACCGATCCGCCGTCGGAGAGAAAGCGGTTGATGACCGTCATGTACTGCGAGTACGTCGCTGGTGGGTCTGGCGGCGGTGGATTGCCGGGCGGCGGGCATTCGGCAGCCGTCCCGCCATCGGGGGGCAGCGCGGTCAGCAGGTAGTCAGGCGTGGGCGGGAGCGGCGTTGGTGTTGGCGTGGGCGGCCCTTCCGTGGGCAGCCAGATCACGATCATGCCGCCGGGCGTGACCGTCGGCGCGGCGGCGGGCAAAGGCGTCGCCCCGTCAACAGGGAGCACGTCTGCACCGCAGGCCGTCAGGCCAGCCGCGCTGAGCAGCAGCACGGTCAGGAGAATCGCTGTTTTCACGTTCATATCCCGCAGTATAGCAAGCCGACCCGTAAGCGCCAACATCAGGCTTTACAAACCGCCTGCACGGCGAAAACACTCTCCTAACATCTTCTTGATACACTAGACAGCAGCAAGCCATAAAGGAGACACCATTGTCCCGCAGAGCCGGATTCCTGCTGATCATGCTGCCCACTGCGCTGGTGCTGCTGGCCGTACTCACTACCGGCGCGGCGCTGGAACTGGAAAACCGTGATGCTTTCTGCGCAAGCTGCCAC
>JALSTC010000093.1 GCA_026983935.1 Ardenticatenia bacterium | reverse complement strand
TGATCGCCGCCGTGGCGCTTGGCGCGTCGCTGACGCTGCTCCGCCCCTCCATCCTGACCGGAGGGACGACAGACACGCCAACGGCCACGCTGACCGATACCCCCACCCCTGTGGTGACGCCCACAGCCTCACCGACCACCACAGCCACTGCCACAGCCACCGCCACGCCTTCGCCAACGGCAACCGGCTCGCCAACGGCATCCGTCACTGCACCGCCAACCAACACGCCAAGCTTCACGCCGTCACCCAGCCCATCCCCCACGGCCACGACGTGCGTCCTGCAGCGCCCGGCGGGCTGGGTGGATTACTTCGTGCAGCCCGGCGATTCGCTCTCCGCGCTGGCAGCCAGCCGGGGGATCACGCTGGCGCTGCTGATGCAGGTCAACTGCCTGACCGACCCGAACTTCATCGTGGTGGGGCAGCTTCTCTACCTGCCCCCGGAGACAGGCGGAGCCGGTGCAGGCGGCGGCGAGCAAACGGCGATTCCGACCTCCATGCCGGGCGGCGGGGAAGCGGGCAACGACAACACCAATGACAACAGCGGGGACGATTCCGGCGGCGTGCCGGATAACGGCAACGATAATGGCAACGATAACAGCAATGACAACAGCAACGACAATGACGATCACAGCGGGCACGGCGGCGGAGGCGACGACAACGACAATGACAATCTGAATGACAACAGCTAGGGGGTGTCTGGCCGATAGGAAGGGTCCTGCAGCAGCCGCTCGCCCAGATCGGCCAGCCAGGGCGTGGGATTGATCTTCTCCGCCAGGAGCCGTGCCCGGCGCTGCGCCGCCACCTGCTCCAGGCCCGGCATGGCGAGCAGTTCACGGGTGTGCTGCATGGCCTGCTGCCCATCCCGGCACCAGTACAGCAGGTGGTACTTCTCTTCCAGTTCGGCGGTGGTTCCGGCCCGCAGCGTGTTGACATAAACGGCAGGCGTGCCCAGCACCGCCGCCTCCGTCGCCATGGTGGCCCCCTCACCCACGTACAGCGTGGCAAAGGCCAGCAGATGATGAATCGCCTCCGGCGGGAAGGGCGTCACCAGAGGGGCGAATTCCGGGTCAATACCGCCTTCGCTGGAAAGCAGCACACGGCCATGCCGGGAAAGCTCCCGCAGCATGGCGCGCTTCTCCGCCAGGGCAAAACCGCGTTCGCCGATGTCATGGGTGGCCCCCCATGTCACGAAGCGCACGATGAAGAATGTGTCATCCGACGTCAGGCCCAGCGGCTGCAGCACAGCGGGGTCTGGCGTGAATTCGTCGGGATGGAGATAGGCCAGTTCGTGATAGCCAGGGTAGCGCACCTGCTTTGCCCCCAGTGATTTGTAGAACGCATCGGGCGTGGCGATCACGCTGGCGAACGGCCTGAAAAGCAGATGCTGCTCACCCGCGCCCTCGGTATCGGTGAGGGCGATGTAGGGTTTGCCCATCAGCCGCGCCGGAAGCCCTGCCATGGGGCTGCCGATGCCGATGAACAGATCAGGGCGGAAGCGGCGGGCCAGCCGGTAGGTCGTCCAGGTGCGCACGAATAGCTCCAGCAGCAGCGCCAGTTTGCCCCTGCCCCGCCGGTAGGTCACGGCATGGGGCAGATCGTACCGGGCCAGCAGATAGAGGATGATCTCGCGATCCAGCGCCGCAAAGAGAACGGTGTGCCCCGCTGCTTCCCAGCGACGCGCCGCCCCCCGGAACAAATGCACATGGGCCGGGTGCCCCACGTCAATCAGAATATTGGCCATGATGCTCCTGATAGTATATCGCCGGGACGATCCTCTCAGCGCAGATGCCGGTTCTCGCTCATATCAAACCACAGGGCAAACATCAGGAAGTTCAGGCCGAACATGACCAGAAACATGGCAAACAGGGCGCTGGTCGGCGAAACCGCCCCCACGAAGAGGCGGTAGACAAACAGGTACGCACCAAAGATAAGACCGGGGATCAGGGACAGCACGCCGAACAGATAAAACAGCACCATCGGATGCGCGTCCCGCACCACGTACTTCTGGAACAACCGCAGCAGGAATCCACGCAGCAGCAGCAGCGAGATGGAGGGGATCACCCGCCAGATGCGGATGCCGCTTTTTTCGCCGACGTTGTACACCGGCCTGACGGGCACATCCTTCACGCGGAAATTGTGAATGTTGAGCATGATCAGCAGATGGTTGGGATAGCCGTAGCGCTTCCAGAGCCGATCCAGATCAATGGCTTCCACCGCTTCCCGCGAGATCGCCGTGTAGCCGGTCTGGGAATCGAAGATATGCCAGTAGCCGGAGGCGGCTTTGGTCATCAGGGAAAGCGCCACGTTGCCCAGATAGCGCACGCGCGGAATCTGGTGCCAGGCCTGCCCGCTGGAAAGCCGGTTGCCTTTGGTATAGTCCGCTTCGCCGTCCACAATGGGCTGGATGAGCAGCGGCAGGTCGTCGGGATCCATCTGGGCATCCCCGGCCATCACGACGATGACATCCATCCCATCCTGCGCCGCCCGGCGGTAGCCGGTGATGATCGCCCCGCCGACGCCCTGGTTGGTGGTGTGCTGAAGCAGCGTAACGCGGTCGCCGTCCAGGCGGGCGATATATGATTGCACAACTTCGACGGTGCGGTCGGTGCTCTGGTCATCCACCACATAGATCCGATCCACATAGTCCGGCATCGTATCCAGCACATGGGTGATGAGTGTCTCTTCGTTATAGCAGGGCACGACAACAGCGATTGATTTTTCCTGGTACATAGGGTTTCTTCGCAACCACCTGAATGACAATGAAAAACCGGCATCAGGCCGGCGCTGAAACTGCGCTGATTATAACCATTTCACAGACGTGCAGTAAAAATCCGGTGCGGGCGGAGGCCTATTCCTCCACCCGCACCACATGCTGCCAGCGGCAGCGTTTACAGGCCGACGACCCGCGCTTTGCCGCTGTAGCCCCTGGTCGCGTTGCGCGTATCCACAAGCAGATCGGTGTGATCCAGCAGCCACTGCCAGTCAAAGGCCGTGTGATCCGTCACCAGGACGGCGCAGTCCGCCTCTGCCAGCCATTCCGGCGTCAGGTCAACGCTGTGCATGACCCCACCGTCCAGCCGGATAGAGGGGATGAAGGGATCATGGTAGCTGACCTCCGCGCCCTTTTCCCGCAGCAGATGGATGATGTCCAGCGCGGGGCTTTCCCGCACGTCGTCAATGTCCTTCTTGTAGGCCACGCCCAGCACGGCGACCTTACTGCCGCGCACGGCTTTGCCGTCATCGTTGAGCGCATCCGCGATCTTGTCCACCACGTAATAGGGCATGGACGTGTTGATCTCGCTGGCCAGTTCGATGAAGCGGGCGTTGTAATTCAACGCCTTCAGCTTCCAGCTCAGGTACAACGGATCGATGGGGATGCAGTGCCCGCCCAGACCGGGGCCGGGATAGAAGGCCATGAAGCCAAACGGCTTGGTGGCGGCAGCTTCGATAACCTCCCAGACATTGACGCCGAGCTTATCGCACATGATGGCCATTTCATTGACCAGGCCGATGTTCACGGCACGGAAGGTGTTTTCCAACAGCTTGACCATTTCCGCCGTCTTGGGGGAAGACACGGGGATCACCTTCTCAATGGCAGCACTGTACAGCGTGACCACAACCTCGCGGCAGGCTTCGGTCACGCCGCCGACAACCTTGGGCGTGTTGTGCGTGCCGTATTTCTTGTTGCCGGGATCGACGCGCTCCGGCGAAAAAGCGATGAATACATCCTCGCCCACTTTCAGGCCGTTGTCGCCGGTCAGGCGCGGGACGATCACTTCCTCGGTCGTGCCGGGGTAAGTCGTGCTTTCCAGCACGATCACCATATCTTTGTGGACAACTTTCGCCAGGGCATCGGTGGCCTGGTAGATATAAGACATGTCGGGGTCTTTGGTCTTGCGTAGCGGCGTCGGCACGCAGATCAGCACGGCGTCCGCCTCGCGCAGGTCGTCATAGCTGGTGCTGGCCCGCAGCCGCCCCGCCTCAACCAGCTTCGCCACCCGTTCGGTCGGCACGTCAGGGATGTAGCTTTCCCCCTTGTTGAGGCGCTCCACCTTACCGGTGAGGGGGTCCACGCCCACCACATTGAAGCCTGCTTCCGCGAACTCGACGGCCAGCGGCAGCCCCACATAACCCAACCCAATAACACCCACCAACGCCGATCGATCCTGCAAACGCTTGAGTAGAGTCTCACGACTCATGTTTTACTCCTCTGAACAGAACAAATGATAAACCGGACAATAATATTTCAACGAATACATCAATGCCGGGCACGAACATCCATTATAGCCGACCGCGAAAACTGCCGCGACCAACCCCTCAGGCATCATCGCCGGAGAGCTTCGCCTCCCGGAACCATTCCCAGGTGCGGGCCAGCCCTTCCGGCAGTGTGACCTGCGGGTTGAAGTCCAGCAGACGGCGGGCCTTGCTGTTGTCGCAGTAAGTGATGGGTGGGTCGCTGGGCGGCGCGGGCACGTCTTCGATCACGGCTCTCCTGCCGGTAAGCTCCTCCATGATCTCGATGAACTCGGTCATTTCGACCGGCGCACCGCAGCCCAGGTTGATCACCTCATAGCCCATCGGGCGCTCCAGCGCGGCCTTTACCCCGGCGACCGTGTCCTCGATGTACGTCCAGTCGCGGCGCATCCGCCCGCCGTTGTAGAGGGTGATCGGCGCGCCGCTGACGATGGCTTCCAGCACCCGCAGTGGCATCATATCCGGGCGTCCGTTGGGGCCGTAGACGTTGAAGAAGCGCAGGATGGTCACGGGCAGGTCAAAAAGATGGTGATAGGAATGGGCCATCAATTCGGCAGCGCGTTTGCTGGCCGGATAGGGCGCAAGCGGATGATCGGCGGCGGCGGTCTCCGCGAAGGGGACGGGCGTATCATCGCCGTATACCGACGAAGTCGAAGCGCAGACGACCAGCTCAACGCCATTGCGGCGGGCGGCTTCCAGCACGTTGACCGTGCCCAGCGTGTTCACCTCG
>JALSTC010000092.1 GCA_026983935.1 Ardenticatenia bacterium | reverse complement strand
AATGAGATTGAGCAGATGCATCAGCAGCAGTTGATCGATCTGCAGCGGATTGCCGAAATGACCACGGAGGAAGCGCGTGAGCATTTGCTGGCGGCGGTGGAAGCCGAAGCCCGGCAGGACATGGCCCGCAAGATTCGCGAGATCGAGGCGGAACTGAAGGCCACCGCCGACGAACGTGCCCGCGATATCGTTTCGCTGGCGATTCAGCGGCTTGCTTCGGAGCATGTCAGCGAGATCGCCGTCAGCGTCGTGCCGCTGCCTTCTGACGAAATGAAGGGGCGCATCATCGGGCGCAACGGACGCAATATCCGTGCCTTTGAGCAGGCGACGGGTGTGGACGTTGTGGTTGATGATACGCCGGAAGCGGTCACGATCAGCAGCTTCAACCCCGTTCGCCGTGAGGTTGCCAAGCGGGCGATGGAGAAGCTGGTGCTGGATGGACGCATTCACCCCGCCCGCATCGAGAAGCTGGTCGAGGATGCGCGTAAAGAAGTTGACCGCATTATCGTCGAGGAAGGCGAGCGGGCGGTTTATGAAGCCGGGGTGCCGGGGCTGCACCCGGAGATCGTCAAGCTGTTGGGCCAGCTTCGGTTCCGCACCAGCTATGGCCAGAACCAGCATGCGCATGCCATCGAGACGGCGCATATTGCCGGGATCATCGCCACCGAGCTTGGCGCGGACGTGACCGTCGCCAAGATGGGCGGCCTGCTGCATGATATCGGCAAGGCGATTGATCACGAAGTCGAGGGCACACATGCCATGCTGGGCGCGGAAGTGGCCAAGCGGTATGGTGTGCCGGAGAAGGTCGTCAACTGCATCGCGTCTCACCATCATGAGGTGGAGCAGGCCTGTGTGGAAGCGGCCATTGTGGAGGCCGCGGACGCGATCAGCGGCGCGCGGCCCGGTGCACGGCGGGAAAGCCTGGAAACGTACATCAAGCGTGTCAAAGCGCTGGAGGAGATCGCCCAGAGTTTTGAAGGCGTCGAACAGAGCTACGCGCTCCAGGCCGGGCGCGAGGTGCGGATCATCGTCCGTCCGGAAGAGATAGACGACCTGGCGGCGCTCAGGCTGGCGAGGGACATCGCCCGCCAGATCGAGGAATCAATGCAGTATCCCGGCCAGATCAAGGTGCAGGTCATTCGGGAGACGCGCTCGGTGGATTATGCCCGTTAGGCGCAGTGTGCGAGACCTGACAAACAGTAGAAGCAGCAAAGCGGCTCATCACAGGATGGGCCGCTTTTCGTCAGTCTATCGCGGACGGTGAGCAATTACTTCAGCGGTTCCGGGTCTTCCATGTGATTTTCCAGGTCGAGCAATGGCATTTCCTCATGCGCTGTGCGCACACGCGCCCGTTCGCCGCATGGGCCAACGTTCTCGCACCACCAGTCGCGCTCATCCCATGCCGGGCCCCAGGGGCCGTCGGCAGGATACTGCCCGCGCCACCAGGATTCACAGGCTTTGCTGCAGAAGTGCCGTTCCACCGGTCGCGATGGGTCTTGCTGGATGACCTGCTGTCCGGACGGACGGAGGGTGATATAGAAATCCATGTCAATCACCGTGCCGCAGCCATCGCATACGAGCATCGAGACGTTACGCACACTCATCGCACGCCCTCCCTCGCTACGCCTTCTGTTATTTCTATTATAAGCCAGATTCGAGGGCCGTGATCAGCCTGTCCAGCACATTGTAGATGATCGGGCAGATGGCCGCGCCTTCGAGCGTATCCGCCAGCGTCCAGCGGAAATCGGGCGTCAGGGCCGGGTAAGTGCGGCAGCTTTGCGGGCGATGATCGTAGACCGTGCACAGCCTGCCTTCCAGGAAGCGGCACGGCCTGTCGCGCAGTTTACCCCATTCTCCGACCGCTTCAGCAGAGCCGCGATCAATGCAGCAGGCGAGCACGTCTTCTGGTGGGGTATGCAGCCCGGCAGCCAGCCGGTCGGCGTCCTGCGGCGTCAGGTAGACGTCCAGTGATCGGCAGCAGTTGGCGCACTGTGTGCAGTCCACCGCCGCAGTGATCGGCGCGGCAATCTCCTCGACCAGGGCATCCAGCACATCGTCGGGCAGTTCTTCCTCCATAAATTCGAGTGTATAACGCAGCACTTCGAATTCGTCGCGGCGTTCCTGGGCCAACTGTGCCACCTGCTGCGGGTCGGTTTCAAGGGGCATGGGCGGGAAATCGGGTGTCTTCATGGCGAGCGTTATGGGGCTGTGTCCATCCGATCAATCGAACGGCGTTTGCCCTCTGGAAGCGGGCAGCGCACCGGCGCCGATAATGCCGCTGGTGGATGTGCCGTCGGGCAGGGTGATGGTGGCGATTTCTCCGGTGATGGTCAGCCGCACGGTCTCCCGGGAATCAATGGCGCGGCATTCGTCTCCGCTGGAGGGGCGCCCGCTCACGGCCCAGACTTCAAGCAGATAATCGCCATCGGGCAGGTCTTCCAGCAGCGGGCCGCGCGCACCGGGCGGGCGGTACAACCTGCCCCAGGGAAGCAGGTAGCGCGGCACGCTGGACGCGCCTCTGTCTTCATAGAGTGGGTTAAACAGCCGATCGGTCAGGCTGGCATCAGCCCGGTGCAGGCGGATCAGGTAAGCGCCGCCGGGGTTGAAGCCGCCCGGTACAGGAATGACCGGCGTCCAGCTCAGCAAGATACCCCGTTCGTCGAAGGCTGCCGTGATATGGCGCGGTGCGTTTGTCAGGGGGTATTCTCCACGGTGGGGGGAGATCAGGCGGCGGCCTGTGACCTCAACGCCGTCATGCAGCGGGATCAGCGTATAGATGCCCGTGAGCAGTTGACCGGATGGCTCGTAGTACCAGTAATGGCGCGTGATGTCGCTGTCTTCGTCCGGATAGAGCATGTAAGACTGCTGGCGCACCTCTTGCGGGCCAACGGCCCAGACCGCTTCCACATAATCGCCTGCAATGGCCGCTTCCAGGGCGATCGCCGTGCCGTCCGTGGCAAAGTCCTGCACACAGTACACATCCCCGGCCAGCCAGGTGAGATCGTGGCTGGCATCAGGGCTGAGGATGTTCACCACGAAATCGTCGAACAGGATCGGGCCGCTGCTGCTTGCCGGCACGCTGAGGATGCCAGTTGGCCCCAGGGTAGCGGGGAGCGGGTTGCGCACCACATCCAGCCGCACGCCGTCCAGGAAGACGATCAAAATATCATCGCGGGCTTCCAGCCGCAGTGTGTGCCATATAAATCCGCTGATCGGCTCCTCCAGCGTGGCGATGACGATATCGTCCCGGATGCAGCTCCCGTTGACCGGCTCACGGTTGTTGTAGCGGAATGCCCCACCGCTCTGGCTGATGGAAAAATAAACACTCTGGCAGCGTGTGAAGTCCCCGAAGAGGTCAAAGGAAAAAGCACTGCCCTGATCCAGCAAGAAGCGGAACTGTATGGAATAGTGGCGTCCCCAGTTGGCGGCGTCGAGTTTGCGGGCGATGCCTGGCGCTCCGGCCTGCAGGGCGGCGTTGCCATCTTCCTGTGTGATGACCTGCCAGCCCTCCGGCAGCAGCCAGCGCTCTGCGCCATCGCGGAAGTCTTCCAGCAGACGCATACTGTCCGGCCAGTGATTCCGGTCTGGGGTTGGCGAGACAGTGGGCGTCAGCGAGGGCGTGAAGGTGGCGGTAGGGGCCGTGTCGGTGGAGAGCTGACTGAGCGTCGCCAGCGCGTTGGCCTGCTCGGTGGCCAGAAGATCGGGTGTGCCCGTGGCCGTGGCGGATGGCGTCAGGGTGGGGCGCGGGGTGTCGGTGATCGTCGGCGTGGCGGTGGCCGTGGCGGTGTCGGTTGGTGTATCCGTCGGCGTGAAGGTTGCCGTGAAGGTTGCCGTGGGTGTGCCGGTCGGTGAGGCCGTGGGCGTCTGTGTGTCACTTGGGGTGAAGGTTGCCGTCGGCGTGGCCGTGATCGTCGCTGTTGGCGAGGCGGTGGCGGTGGCCGTTTCCGTGAATGTGGGCGTGATAGATGGTGTCTGGCTTGGCCCCGGGGTGGCGGTGATGATAAAAGGCGTTGCCGTTGGTACTGGCGAAGGGGAAACAGCCAGTGTCGTCGTTGGCGGCAGCGTGGCCGTCAGGATGATCGGTGTGGCTGTGGGGACTGCCGTTCTGGTCGGGAGAATCACGGCTGCGGCCCGGGATGCGTCGCGCTGCGCAGCGAAGTAAGCGCCTCCACCACCCAGCAGTGCCAGAATCACCAGGGCCAGCACAACCCAGGGCCAGCGCCGCCGCCTGCGTGGGAACAGGCCGTCGCGTCGGTCGGTGCCGTCTTCAGGATGGCCCTGCTCCAGATCGGCGGCCACCCGGCGCATGAGCTGGTAGCGGTTCTCCGGCGCTTTTTCCAGGCAGCGTTCGATGATCGCCGCGTAGCCTTCCGGCAGGTCGGGCCGCAGTTTGCGCAGATCGGGCGTCGGTTCGTTCCAGATGGCGTGCAGCACTGCCATTTCGGTCGGCCCTCGGAAGGGAACCTGCCCGGCCAGCATCTCGAACATGACAATGCCCAGACTCCAGATATCGTCGAGCGGACTGGCTTCTTTGCCTTCCCATATCTGCGGACTCATATAGTAGGGGCTGCCGCCGATGGGGGCGGCGGTGATTGTTGAGGGGTAGCGCTTCTGAATCAGCCCGGCCATGCCAAAATCCGAAAGCTTGGGCTCCCCCTCCGGCGTGAGCAGAATATTCTCCGGTTTGATGTCCCGGTGGATGATGTGATTATCGTGGGCGCGGGTCAGGGCGTCGGTCAGGGCGAAGACAATGCGGCGGAAGGTTTCTTCATCCAGCGGGCCGTTGGCCGCGATGTAGTCCAGCAGATTGCCCCCGGCCACATATTCCATGACGATGAAATAACGGCCCTCCATCTCGAAATCCTCGATGTACTGCACAATGTTGGGATGATTGAGACGACGCAGCAGCGCAGCCTCCTGCCGGAAGCGCTGCAGGTAGCCGGAGCTGTGGGCAAGGTGCGGGTCAAGGACTTTGATGGCAACC
>JALSTC010000091.1 GCA_026983935.1 Ardenticatenia bacterium | reverse complement strand
AGCGCAAGGGTTACATCCAGGACGGCGCGCTGTTCGTCTGGCCGCCGGTGAAACACCTGTACAACCCTGCTGGCTGGCGCAGACAGCGCTGCTGGCGGCGGATGCGGCGACACAGCCAGCTTCGGTCAGGGAGAAGCAAGCATAACGGCAGCAGTGCCTGACCCGGGTCAGGCACCGGCGCTGTCCATACCAACCGACAGAGCACAGGAAAGGGTTGTCACCATGCCGAAATGTCCACACTGCCAGACGCCGCTGGAGCGTGATGGCTACGAAGACGGATATGATCAGCGCGGCGCGTTCGTCCGCAAAGTGCTGAAGTGCCCGCACTGCGGCACGGAGCTGGTCGGGGAGAAGCGGTATGTCAGCTTCTCGCAGCCAACAAAGGAGGAAAGGTCGCGCTAACCAGCCGGTCGTCCGGCCCGATGGCCCGATGAGATACCGCAGCCCTGCCGGTGGGACGCCCATGAAGGCGAACAGCCGGAGCGGGCAGCCGATAGAGGAGAAGCCGAGGCGGAAGCACCCCGCGCAGGCCGATCCTCACGAGGGCGCACGGCGAGTGGTGCTGCGGCGCAGGAGTGAGCGCCGTTACTCGACGTGTTTGGCCGCGGCGGGCACCTCTCCCGCCGGCACGGCTGCGGTAACGCCTGGAACCGGGCCGGGCGAAAAGCAGCGGGGATGTTGGGTGCATCACCACCCGACATCCCCTCAGCAACCCCCGTAAGCTTTAAGGGACGGACGGGGGCGCTGTTCTTATACTGTACCCGATCAGCGCTCCCTGTCCAATGATACATCCGTGATATGGATGGGGAGCGTTCTGCATGAAGATCACGATCCGCTTCAAATGTCCGGCTGCGAAGTGGGCCGGCTCTACAGGTCTGAGCCGCCTGCTGGCCCCGCTGCAGGTCGAGAGCGTGGAGACGCGCGCGACGGGGCTGTACGTCACCGTCACGGCGGTGCTGTACACCGAGGGCGACATCGCCCATTCAAACGAGGATGAGCACAGCGCGGCGGGGAAACTCAAGGAGGCCTATGAGGCCGAAATCCTCTACACCCGTGCCAGGTGCACGGATTCATAACCCATAGACCGGCCCTGTGTGGGGCCAGAAACTTCAGAGACCGTCCGGAGACGGTCTCTTTTTGCGGTGAAGGTAGGACGATGGGCTTATGCTTCTCGATCAGGGCTTAGATCGCCCGGAGGCGCTTCATCGAAGAGCGAGGCCTGCACCGGACTGCCGCTCACCTCAGCGGCCATGCGTGCCGCATCGGCGAGAGACAGATGCACCAGCGGTGCGCCGGTCTCCGCGGCCAGCCGCTCCGCGACCGGCAGACGGTGACAGCTCCGCACGTCTTTACAGGCGCACAGCAGCACCACCGACTGCCGCTCGAGATAAGCCGCTGCTTCCCGGATGCCCGCCTCCAGGTCGGCGATGCGGATGGTGTCCCCTTTGTAATCGGTGTTGCCCAGCGCTCGCAGGTGCACGTAGCGCTCGCCCAGCCGTTCGGCGAGACGCTTCTTCGTCCAGACCGGGTTGCGTGAGCGCGGACTGCAGCGGATGTCCAGGATGACAAGGTCGTGCCCTTCAGCCAGCGCCCCCAGGTCTTCCGGCTTGAGGCCGCTGTAGCCCAGCGTGTAGAGGGTGTTCATGATCGCTCCTTTGCTAATCCATGCGGATGTCATGGCACAATTCGGCGGCGGTCGGGCCGCCGTGCTTCGGCAGGATGGAGTCGGCGGGCACGGCCATCCAGTTGTGCCCGATGAGGGTGTTGTAGACGTTACCGAGCGCGCCTGCCGCCCGGTCTTCCCCGACCTTGAGCAGGTCTTTGATGTAGCGCTCCATGACGTGGGCGATGGAGTCGCGCATCATCCAGCGCACGGGCGGCAGGTCTTTGCCCGCCGGTGCGCCGGTGCGCGCCCGGTGGCCCTTGCGCACCAGGGGGGTGTTGTCGGCAGCCTGCACACTCTGGATGAGCAGCGCCTCCAGGTCGAAGAGCGCTTCCTGCTGCTGCTCGGCCAGCAGCTCATCCACCACTTCCTTGAAGCGGTGGGCGGGTATGCCCTCGGAAGCGTTGTAGACGCGCAGGGCAATGCGCTGGCGGTTGGCGTCCAGGTCGGCCATGAGCAGGGCGTGGCCGATGGGGAAATGGCCGAACTTCACCAGATGGCGGGCCACTGTGAGCGTGAGCCAGTGGGGGAAATCGCTTACCGTGTGGTCGGCGAATGTGTCGCGTGTTGGGCGTTCCCCAAACACTCGTATGACGTGGGCGCGGGCTTTGTCGCGTGCGTCCAAGCGTTGGGCGTTGGTGAGTTGGTGCAGTTGCTCCAAGGCTTCCTGTTTGGGGTCAAAACCTTGCGTGTTTCCCTCAAAGATATTGACAATGCATTTTTTTTGGCAAGGTTACCCGAGAACAGCATACAACCTGCATAAAATTCGGTGCGTTCGATGTGATCTTGAACAAGATGGTTAAATCGGTGGAAGCAGTTGCTTCTACGCTTATCCATAGCATTGCTTACCTGGCTGCACTGAGCGTTTTCTTCTCACGACGATCTTATCGTGACTCGAACACAAATACACAAAGTGCCAAAGTCAAGATGGAATAAACTCGACACATATTGATATAATTTCTGGTGCATTCGCTAATCCACCGCACATCGACGAGACTTAAGGAGGGTATATGATGACGTGGAGACGTGGAATTTTGCACATAGCGGGTGTGATGGTGCTCGTCATGCTGTTTCTGACGCTCGCGCCTACGCCGTCCCTGGCGCAAGGGGAGAGCAGCGTCACGCTGGAGCCGACAACCGTGGGCCTGGGCCAAACGGGGACGGTTGCGGCGCGCATTTTTTGTGGGTTGAGCAGTTGTAACGGCTTTGCGTTCGAGCTGCGCTTTGACCCCGCCGCGATTGACGTGCACAGCGTCGAGGTGGGGCCGTATCTGGGCACAAGCGTTTTTATCTCCGAAGAAGAGATCGACCACCAGGCGGGGATCGTGCGTTTCGGCGCGGTTTCGCTCCAGTTGCCGCCCGCCGACGCGGACGACGTGCTTTTCTTGTTGGAGCTGGAGGGCGTAGCGTTGGGCAGAACGCCGCTGGTCTTCACCGCGATCACCCTCATAGACGCTAACGGGCGCAGCGTGGTGGCCCGAGGCGAAGGAACGATCGTCACGGTGATTGACCCCACCTTGCAGCCGACGCCGACCCCTACCCTCTCGCCGCAAGCTACCTCCGCCGTCCCTTGCACCGTCTGGACAGAGAGCGAAAATGTGCGGGTGCGCGTAGGCCCGGGGACGCATCGCGGCGTTTTCGCCTATATGCCCGTCAATCGCCCGTTTCAGGTGATCGGCCAGGCGCAGGACCGCGACGGCAAGACGTGGTGGCAATTGGAAAAGAGCACGTTCCCGCGCGGAGATTCGGCGCTGAGCTTGTGGGTGCAGGCGGACGAGGTGACGCAGAGCGGGCCGTGCCAAGACGTGGCGCAAACCGAAGCGCCGCCCGTGATCTTGAACCCGAACCCCTCTGCGGCGTCTGCGGCGGGTGCGCAGACGCAAGCGGGCAGCGCGTGGGGCGCGTGCGGCTCGTGCGATAGCTGCGGTTACCCCGCCTCGCAGTGCGTCACCGCGCCGGACGGCCAATGCGTATGGGACCCAACCCGTTGCCTCGGCGCTGGCGGCGCGGCAGTGAGTGTGCCCACCGGTGGCGGCGGGGGTGGTGGCGGCCCCACCTGCTACACCTTGACCACCAGCTCCTACCCGGGAGGTTCAATTAACGTGCTCACCTCGCCCACCTGCGGCGGCAGTGGGTACAATTCGGGCGATTCCGTGTTGCTCCAAGCTGTGCCTCCCACCCTCTATAGCGTGGACTCCTGGGCGGGCACGTGCGGCAACATCCCCGGCGGCAATCCCGAATTCGCCACCGTGACGATTCTTGGCGATTGCTCGGTCGAGGTGTATTTTGTGTATACCGGCGGCCCCTAGGGCGGCCTGACGAGCAAACGGCGCAAGCGGCACATAACGGGCCGTTTGCGCCGTCGTTTTTTTTCGCTTGGTCCCACTCTGCTGGAGGACACGGGCTTTGCCTGCTCACGCCTTTGCGCACGCAGCCTCGGCGCGCTACATTCTGGGCGAGCATATGCGCTCAGAAAGGAGTGTGCAAAAATGCAGCACTCACGGTTTTTCACTGAGACCCGGACATGAACTAATGTTCGAAATGGGTGGGGTCATAAGTTGCCAGTAAAGATTTGATAAAATGACGTGTTCAGCCGGCATCTGGACGACCTGGCCGAAGGCTATCTGGATGAGACAGGTGAGGCCGTGCAGCGCAAACGGCAGGTGCCGCTAAGCACGGTGCTGGGGGACAGGACGATTCCGGCGGAGACGGCGGCCCGGCTGCGCAAGGTGATCAACAAGCTGGTGGGCGGGCAGGTGATCCCCTCGGATGAGAAGTGGCAGGCGCTGGAGCATCTGATGGACGCTTTTGAGGGCGAGAAGGCATCGTAGAACTGCGCCCGGAACCGAACGTTTGTGTGAAAAAGAGGGCTGAAAAATGAACATTACAGGGATTGAACAATGGGACAGGGTCCGGACGAGAAACACAGGCTGACGCAGAAGCGCCTGGAGCGTGAGCGGCGGCGCAAACTGGTGGCGGCCAACATTCTGGCCGGCCTGACCTACCGCGAGATCGCGGAGGCGCTGAATGTCTCGCTGGGCACGGTGGCCGGGGACTTCCGGGCCATCCTGAAAGCCTGGCAGAAGCATTACGAAGGCGACATGGACAGGTGGGTCAAGGTGCAGCTGCGCCGGCTGGACGTGATGCTGAATGCCCTGTGGAGCAAAGCCAAGGACGGCGACGAGACGGCGATAGACCGTGTGCTCAAGATCATGGAGCGGCAGGCCAGGCTGTTGGGGCTGGATGCGCCGACGGACGTCAACCTGCAGGTGGGCGGGCGGTTGGATATCACGGCGGACGACCTGGCGGCAGCGCGGGACGCCGCC
>JALSTC010000090.1 GCA_026983935.1 Ardenticatenia bacterium | reverse complement strand
CAATCCGCTTGCCGACTCGTGGAGCGATTCCGCTTCGGAGCAGCCCTGGCCGCTGGCCTTCAGCGAGGCCATGGTCGCGGCGTATGTCGCCCAGGGGAATGATGCCTTCAACCTGCTGAACGGAGCCTGTCTTGCCGTACTGGTCAATCCGATGCAGATGCGCGTAGTACTGGCACGCAATGAAGCCGGGCTTGACATGCTGTATGTGACACAGCAGGGCCAGCGCGTCATATTCGCCAACAACCTGGACGTCTTCCGTCTTCTGGGGCTGCCGCTGAGGCTGGATGAACAGGGTGTTGCTGAGTTTTTGCATTACCTTTTCATTGCTCCGCCGCGCACGATCTACGCCGGGATCGAGGGAGTGCAGCCCGGCCATGTGCTGGTGCTGGATGCCAGCGGCACGACGCAGAAAGCGTTTGCCCCGCCGCGCTTCGCCAAAGGCCAGGCGCTGCGCGATCCGGCAGTGATCAAAGCGGCAGTCGAAAAGCATTTGCCGGAATTCGAGGCGCTGCTGCACCAGGCCGTCCGTGACAGCCTGCCCGCCAGAGGACGTGTGGGCATCCTGCTGAGCGGCGGGCTGGACTCAACCGGGTTAGCAGTGGCCATGTCTCACGTTGCCCCGGATCGCATCCAGGCGTTGACGATCGGGGCATTGAACCCGGCATACGACGAGATCGCAGCGGCCCGCGAAACCGCCGACTACCTGGGCCTGCCACACAGCGTCTGCGTTCCGGATGCCGCTGCCCAGACGGACGCCCTGACACGATGGGCGCGGCTCCAGGACCAGCCTAACGGCGACCCGGCGGCAGCACGGCTGCTGCTGGGGCTGGATCATCTTCCAGATGATGTCGGGCTGATTTTCGACGGCCAGGGAAATTCCAGCTATTTTGGGGCACTGGCCCCTGTCCGCATACGTCGCTATATCATCAAGCGATATCTGCCCGACCGATTGATTCCCTGGAACCTGCTGCTGGCGCTGACGGCAGACCGTTTACATCGGCTGCATTCGTTTCTGCGGCGGTGGAGCAGACCAAAAGAAGAGATGTTTCTTTCCTGGGACGGCTGGCTTCCCTATGAGCTGGCGCAGCTCTGGGGGCGAAAGCTGGATTTCAACGACTCTGTGGTGATGCAGAAAATTCGCGGGTATCCCCGGCATGATCTGATGGCGCTGTACACCACAATGACGACCAGAACCGTTAGCATTCACGCATTTATACGTAAAGTCACGCAGGTGGTGCAGTCAACCGGTCGGGCTGTGCGCTATCCGTATACGGACAACCGTCTGGCGTATTTTGTGAGCACGCTGCCACAGGAGCTTAAGTTCCAGGGACGGATGCAAAAATTCCTGCTGCGCGCCTATTTGAAACGGCATCTGCCCGCAAGGATGGTTGACCGTCCCAAGAAGGGATTCGTCTTCGATCTGCGTTTTTTCCTGGAACATAACGGGGATGCATGGTTGAGCGATTTGCAGGCTTCCGGCCACCTGAAGGTACTTCCCTTCTGGCCGGAACGGGTCCTGAATGCGCTGCTCGAACGGTATATGCAGGACCCGGCACGGGCAGTACACCGGATACATGCACTGGCGCTGCTGGCAGCATGGCACGCGGCACGCCAGGAGGAGCAGTCCGCGCCACCGCTCCGACTCCTGGAAGCCCAACCCCCTATCCGAGACGCCGCACGCGCCTCGTGAGGAGAAGATACGATGCCGCTTGTTTCTGTGATCATTCCCAGCTATCAGAGCGCCGATGCGCTCCCCAATGCCCTCGACAGTGTGCAGCGGCAAACCTTCACCGATCTGGAAGTGATCGTGGTGGATGACGGCTCCACCGATGACACCCGCGCTGTGGTGGAGGCCGCCAGCGCAGCCGATCCGCGCATTCGCTACCTGTACCAGGAAAATCAAGGCCCGGCGGTGGCCCGCAATACGGGCATCGCTGCGGCAGAGGGGGAATACATCGCCCTGCTGGATGCAGACGACACCTGGGAGCCGGAAAAACTGGCCGGGCAGGTGGCGATATTGGACGGACATCCGGAAATCGGCCTCGTCTTCACCGACAGCGTGAACATCAACATGGTGGATGGACAGCGTTTTCGCTTTTCGGAGCACTACGCCAACGCATTAGAGCAGCTTACCCTGACACCGCTGGACGATCTGCCGGATGCCTACCGGCTGGAAGGGAACTTCCGCCATATTCTGTTCTCCCGTAATTTCATCCACACCTCATCAGTGGTCATGCGCAAAGCGGTTGTTGAGGAAGTCGGCGGCTTCAACCCGGCCTGCTTTGGCACGGAGGATATTGTGCTGTGGCTGCGCCTGATCCGCGTGACCCGGTTTGGCTACTGGCGGCACGTCTGCACCACCCGCACCAAGACAGAAAGCAGCCTGTCGCTCTTCAGCGAACGGCGGCTGCTGGCCATCAAGGCGCTGTACGATATGTACCTGGCCTCGCCGGAAGATGCCGATCTGCATCCCATGATCCGGCGCAAGATGCGCAAGCTGCACCGTCAGATGGCACGGCTGTACGGGCGAACCGGCGCTCCCCGACGTGCAATCAGGGTGTTTGTGGACAGCCTGCCCTTTGGTTTTGACACACGTACAGCGGCTTTCGCGGCGGCATCACTGCTGGGGCCGCTGCCATTTGCCGTTGGTCGGCGACTCTCTCAACTGGCAAACACGCTGCTGCTCCCGATTGGCCAGAGAGCAATTGAAAATGGCAGCAGCAACAATCAACCATCTACATAATGGCTCTTTTGAGAGGGAACACATCACATGAAAATATGGTTTCTATCTTACAGGTATTGGCCCCCCGACTTTGGTGGCGAACTATTGATATCTATTGAGCGATTCCGGACTCTGGGGGAAAAGGGGCATGAAATAACAGTCCTGACATCGGGTAAACCGGGATTTCCCAAACGCGAAACCGTCAACGGCCTGCGAATATTAAGATCGCCCGTCATACACGACTCCAGATTTGGGCGCTTGTTGCGGCGGATTGTTTTCTTCCTTTGGGCCTTGCGTTATCTGGCAACCTCAGAATACGATATTGTCCATTTCGGCTCACTGCCCGGTATCAACAGAGCTACATCGGCTTTATCCGGTTACTTGCTTACGAAGGTGGCTCACAAAAAGAAGGCAGGAACCGTTCTTGTATACTCGCTATTTGATACCGGGCAGGAAGCAGTTGCTCTCCAGGGCATACAAGGAAAACTACGGGAGAAATTCCTGACCACCCTTGATTGCGTAGTGGGGGTCAGCACTGCCATCTATGAATCTCTTGCGAAGATATGTCCCACTAAAGCCGCATTAATTTTTTGTGGAGTCCAGGATGAATTATTCAGGCCTATTGACCCTGAAGAGCGACTGCGAGTGCGCCAGGAAGTAAAAATACCTCCAGGTGACGTCGTTTTTGTGTTCCTTGGCAGCATAGGACACAGAAAAGGATTTGATGTGCTTGCCAACGCTTTTGCCAAACTAAGCCAAAAGCACCCCCACTGGAAGCTATTGGTCATTGGGCCGCGGAATTCATCTGAGAATCAAAATATCGATCCCCAGGAAGTCGACACAGTAATGAGGCCCTTAAAAGGGAACAAACAGGTTATTTTCTTAGGTCGAGTGAATGATCGAACACGGCTGGCTCAACTCCTCGGAACCGCCGATGTATTTGTTTTTCCAAGCCGCCGTGAAGGAATGGGGATTGCGCCAATGGAAGCTATGGCTACCGGCACACCGCCTATCATAGCGAGAATTCCTGGCGTAACCGACCTTGCGAGTATTGACAACGTTACAGGACTGTACATCACGCCCGGCAATCAGGCGGAGCTTGAGCAGGCTATGGAGAAGCTGGGTAGTGACCCAGAACTGCGCAGGCAGATGGGGGCTAATGCAAGACGGCAGATAGTGAACAATTTTGGCTGGCAGAAGCATATTGAAGAATGGGAACAAGTATACAGCGATATCTGTTCACGCTAACGGAAAGCAGAACTATTTCATAATGGTGCACCGAAGCGGCATGCCGGGGGTTGATCACGCCTCCAATTCTCTGGAAGATTACCCGAGTGACGCTCCCCACGCCTGAAGGCGGGGGCTTTCGCGCTGATTTTTCGGTAATCTTCGTTATACGCTGGCCGACATGGAGCGGTCTTGATGGCAGGCAGCCGGAAAAAGACCATGAACATCGTTTTCGTATCATATACGTACTGGCCGCCGGATTTCGGCGGGGCGCTGATCGTCACACTGGAGGGCCTGCGCGATCTCGTGCGGCGCGGGCATCGTGCAGTCGTACTGACCTCCGGCAAACCCGGCTTCCCGGCCCGTGAGCATGATGGCGGCCTGGATGTGCGGCGCTCGCCAGCGATCAGTCGGAAGCGCCGGGGGCGGATACTGCGCCGCCTGCTCTACTTCTTCTGGGCAGCGGGGTGTCTGATTCGGGCGGATTATGACGTCGTGCACCTGAGCGCCATGCCGGGCATCAACCGCGCCTCCAATTCTCTGGCAGCATGGATCATGGCGCGCATCGCCCGGATGAAAGGGGCGCGTGTCGTCTTCGTTCACACGCTGGCCGACACAGAGCAGAAAGCACTGGAAATGAACGGTCTGGGCGGGGTGCTGCTCAGGCGCTACCTGAACGCGGTGACCGATATTGTCGCCATCAGCCCGGCACTGCACGCCGCGCTGGCGGAAGAATTCCCCGGCAAAACGCATCTGATCATGCGGGCGGTCAAAGATGACATCTTCCGGCCTCTGGATAAAGCGCGGCGCAGTGAAGTTCGGGCGGCGCTGGGCTTTTCACCAGAGGATGTGGTTTTCGTCTTTCTGGGCAGTGTCAGCCACCGTAAGGGCTTTGACGTGCTGGGGCAGGCCCTATCCCGGCTGCAGGCAGACCACCCAAACTGGAAGCTGCTGGTCATTGGCCCGCATACGCCGGAAGAAAACCACAACATCGTCCCCGCCGATATCACAGCGGTCAAAGCGCCGCTGGAAGGCAACCCACATGTGCGCTATAT
>JALSTC010000089.1 GCA_026983935.1 Ardenticatenia bacterium | reverse complement strand
CAGCGGGTTGGCGTGCTGTCAGTTGCGGGTGTTTTTTTGAATTATGGCGATTCTGTCGTGGGGCTTGTTGATGAGCAATCCCCGCAGGTCAACTACACATTTGAAGCCCGCCGCGGTGACATTGTCAATGTGCGCATGCAGCGTATATCCGGGAACCTGGACCCTTATGTATATATCATGGATGAAAATGGGCAGGTTCTGGCTGCCAACGATGATCAGGGCGGATTGTTGGATGCGGCTATCGAGGACTTCCTGATACTCGATCCAGGCACATATACGATTGTTGCTACACGCTTTGGTGAAGCTGCCGGAATGACCGAAGGCAGCTTTGTTCTGACATTGGAAACAGCGCCTACCAGCGGTCTTGGGTTGTCTCCAGAAGCCGCTCTGCTCCTGCGGTATGGTGATGAACTGCGTGGGTCGCTGGATGATGAGGCCTATGTCCGCTATTACACTTTCGGCGCACAGCGGGGCGATATTGTGACGATCAGCATGACTCGCGCATCTGGCTCGCTCGATCCACTGCTTGTCCTGTTGAGCAGTCGGCAGGAAGTCCTGGCTGAAGATGACGACTCAGGTGCAGGGAACAATGCGCTGATTCAGTCGTTTATCATTCCGGAGACGGGCACTTATTATGTCCTTGCCACCCGTTTCAATCGTGCGGAAGGCGAGACAGCGGGCGACTACCTGATCCGGCTGGATGGGGTGACCGGGGAAGCGCCCGTGGTGGCCCCCGGCACATTGACGATTCTTTACAACAGCGTTGTCACAGGCACGATTGATGATACCAGCACGGCTGTGACATATGCCTTTCTTGCCTCCGCAGGGGACGTGATCACGATCACGATGGATCATACGTCGGGAGACCTCGATCCGCTGCTGCTGCTGTTTACCACTGATGGCACACAGTTAGCCTCAGACGATGATTCAGGCCCCGGCAAAGACGCTCGCATCACGGCGTTTACGATCACGGAAGATGGTATTTACTACATTATCGCCACTCGCTACCAGTTCCAGGATGGCGAGACCAGTGGCGGGTATCAACTCTCCCTGATGCGTCATACGCCCGATGGCGCGGACTCCGGCTCATGAAAGTATGTTTGATGTGCTGCCGCTCGCCTGTTAGAATGTCGGCCCGTGGGCCGTATGTTGATGATAGGGGCTGGCATGGGCGAAGTTCTGACGCCGCAAGAGGCAGTGGCGCGCCGACAGGCGCTTGCTGCGGAAGGTAAGACGCTGGTATTCACGAACGGCCATTTTGATCTGCTGCATGTCGGACATCTGGACTATCTGGAGCGTGCGCGTGCCTTGGGCGACGCCCTCTTTGTCGGCATCAATGATGATGCGTCAACCCGGCGGCTGAAAGGGCCTGGGCGTCCTCTGGTTCCTGCGGCAGAGCGAGCACGCCTGCTGGCAGCGCTGCTCCCCGTCTCCGCCGTTCTGATTTTTGGTCAGGATACCGCCGATGATCTGATCCGGCTGCTGCGCCCTGATATCTATGCCAAAGGCAGCGACTATGCTCACAAGATTCTTCCGGAGCGGCCCACGGTCGAGGCAATTGGTGGGCGTGTCATACTGATTGATCTGCTGCCCGGCCACAGCACCAGCGCACTGATTGCCCGTATCAAAGCGCTTCCGGAGGCCTTATGACAGTGGAGAAGGGGCCGGAAGCTGCAGTACCTGTCGTAATCGACCCTGTGGGCGTGGCAGTGGACGACGTGGATGTGGTCACGGCGGCGGATGATATCGGCGTTGCCAGAGCGACAGGGGTAATTGCGCTGGGGAACATTGCCAGTCGGTTGTTAGGGCTGGCGCGGGAGACGATTCTCAGCGATTTGTTTGGTGCCGGTGCAGCGGTGGATGCCTTCAACCTGGCGATTTTTGTTCCTCGCACGTTGTTCGATCTGCTCATTGGGGGACATGTCAACAGTGCCCTGGTGCCGGTGCTCAGCGAATATGCCATGCAGGATGATCGGACACCCTTATGGCAGTTGGTCAATCTACTGCTTGGGGTGGTGATTGTGGCGCTGGCAGTGTTGGTGCTGGCGTTGGAGCTACTGGCCCCACAGGTCGTGAGATTGATCTCTGGAGAGATTTCTCCTGAGACTCAAGCGCTGGCGACCGATCTGCTGCGCATCACCACCCCTGCACTGCTCTTCCTGAGCCTGTTTGCCGTGTTGAGCGGCCTGCTCTATGCGCTGAAGCGCTTCACGCTGCCCGCCTTCGCCGGAGCGATGTTCAATGGAAGCATTGTGGTTGTCACGCTTGTGATGGCTCCAACGCTGGGGATTGCGGCAATGGCCGCTGGCTGGCTGGTGGGCGCGGCGGTGCAGATGGCGTCGCAACTGCTTGTTTTGCGTGATGCCCGGTTGCGACCAACGCTGTGGGGGCTGTGGCGGTCGCCGGGACTGCGTCGCATAGTGGCACTGTACGTGCCGGTGATGTTTTCCCTGATCATTGATACACTGGTCATCCGTCTGGTGAGCTATCGGCTGGCGTTCCAGGCTGGCGAGGCCAGCCTGAGTTACATGAACTACGCCACCACATTGATCCAGTTTCCTCATGGACTTGTGGCTACGGCGATCAGCATTGCCATCCTGCCGACCCTTTCCCGTCAGGCGGTGCATTTATCCTCGGTTGGAGTATCGGCCTATAAGAACACCTTGGGGCGGGGACTGCGTCTGGCGGTTGTGTTGATTGTCCCGGTGACGATTGGCCTGTTTGTGCTGGCCAGCGCGATTGTCGGCCTGATTTTCGAGCATGGCACGTTTACGGCGGTAGATGCAGGCATCACGTCGCTGGCGCTGCGATTGTATTTGTTCGGGCTGCCATTTGCCGCGATCGATCTACTGCTGGTTTTTGCCTTCTACTCGCAGCAGGATACGCTGACGCCTGCTTTGATCGGCGTGATCAGTCTGGGGGCCTATCTGGCAGTGGCTCTGGGGCTGATGCCTGCCTATGGGTTGTTCAGCCTGATGATTGCCGATTCGGTCAAACACATGATCCACGCAGGCATCTCCGCCAGGCTTTTGATGAGACGCATCGGCGGGCTGCATGATCAGGCGCTGCCGTCAACGGTGATCAAGGCGGGCACTGCCGCGCTGGTGATGGGAGGCGCGACGTGGCTGAGCCTGCGCCTGCTGACCAGTGTTGTATCGTCCGAAACTCTGGTCGGTGAGGTGCTGCTGGTCGCTGGTGCGGGGGGCGTTGGCGTGATGGTGTTCCTGGCATTGGCGGCACTGCTGCATATTGACGAATTGTATTGGCTGTACCATCTGGTCCGTGCACGTTTGAGACCAAAATCATGAATACAGCATCGTATTAAGGGAATCGTTTTGGTATACTTGGCGCATTGTTTCACAATGTATGCGCTCGTTTCAAGGAGATCTGCGTGATGGCCTTTGATAAGATTGCCCCGCCGCCGGACGGTGAAAAGATTACCATCCAGGATGGTGAACTCAAGATTCCGGACAACCCCATCATTTGCTTCATTGAAGGGGATGGTATCGGCTATGATATTATGACCGCCTCCAAGCGCATCTGGGATGCGGCAGTCGAAAAGGCTTATGGGGGGGCTCGCAAGATTCACTGGATGGAAATCTACGCTGGAGAGAAAGCAGCGGGTCTGTATGACGGCAACTACATGCCGGAGGAGACGTTCGATGCGCTCCGCGAGTATTACGTGGGCATCAAGGGGCCGCTGACCACCCCTGTAGGCGGCGGTTTCCGCAGCCTTAACGTCACGCTGCGCCAGGTGCTCGATCTGTACGCCTGTGTGCGTCCTGTTCGCTGGTACGAAGGCGTGCCCAGCCCTGTCAAGGAGCCGGAAAAGCTGAACATCGTGATTTTCCGCGAGAACACCGAGGATGTATACGCGGGGATCGAGTTCGAAGCCGGGACGCCTGAAAATGAGAAGCTGGCCCGCTTCCTGCGTGAGGAACTGCACGCGAAGTTTTTCGAAGGAGCCGGGTTGGGGATCAAGCCGATCAGCGAATTCGCCAGCAAGCGGCTGGTGCGCAAGGCGATCCAGTACGCGATTGATCGCGGTCGGAAGTCTGTGACGCTGGTGCATAAAGGCAATATTCAGAAATTCACGGAAGGTGCGTTCCGTAAGTGGGGCTATGAGGTCGCAGCGGAAGAATTTGGCGATGTGACCATCACCGAAGATGAGTTGTGGAACGAGTACGGCGGCAAACAGCCGGAAGGCAAGATCGTCATCAAAGATCGCATCGCAGATATCATTTTCCAGCACCTCCTGCTGCGGCCTGCCGAATTTGACGTCCTCGCGACGATGAATCTCAACGGCGATTATCTGAGTGATGCGGCAGCGGCACAAATCGGTGGTGTGGGCATCGCGCCGGGCGCGAATATCGGCGATTACATCGCGCTGTTTGAGGCTACGCATGGCACGGCTCCCAAATACACCAACCTGGACAAAGTGAATCCTGGCTCCCTGTTGTTCTCCGGTGTGATGATGCTGGAGTATATGAAGTGGTGGGAAGCGGCGGAGATGGTCGTCCGGGCCTATGAGAAAACGGTGGCTCAGAAGATTGTGACCTATGACTTTGCCCGCCAGATGGACGGCGCGACTGAGGTCAAGACCAGTGAGTTTGCCACTGCCGTCATTCGTAATATGGGGTAGGTGCCTCCGGAGGGATGTGCAAAGGCCGGGTATTGTGCCCGGCCTTTTTGATTCTCCATTCGGTCATAATGACCATATTCAGCGGGGCCTCATTAGCCTGTAAGATGGCCTTAATTCTTGCGCCATAAAATGGATTATAATTGTGACAATCGCCGTCATGATTGGGATGGATGGAGGAATACGTATGAGCAGGCAGCTTGCGTATGGCGGGGCTGTGATTGTGCTGGTACTGATAATGGCAGGAGCGAGCATACCGGTGCTGGCTCAGGGAGGTGACGGTGTGGGTGATCAAGATTTTTCCGGGCACGTCCCGGCGATTCCCTTCCCGGAGGATGTGGATTGGTTGAATGTGCCCGGCCCATTGGCCTGGGATGATTTACGGGGCAAGGTTGT
>JALSTC010000088.1 GCA_026983935.1 Ardenticatenia bacterium | reverse complement strand
CATGAGTGGGATTCCGACCGAAATGCCTCTGGCGGCTGAAGAGGCGCTCAAGGTCGTAATGCCCTTACGGGCATGAGTGGGATTCCGACGCAGCGAAATGGTTCGGTGGCAAGGTCGGGTATACGGTCGTAATGCCCTTACGGGCATGAGTGGGATTCCGACCTCCATCAACCAGGTCTGCAACCTCGACGGGCGTCAAATGTCGTAATGCCCTTACGGGCATGAGTGGGATTCCGACCTGTTGTGGAACTGGCGATTGATTGACGGGGAAATCCGGAATGTCGTAATGCCCTTACGGGCATGAGTGGGATTCCGACTCAAAACATTCAACTCTTTCTTCTTGATCATCGTACATAACGTCGTAATGCCCTTACGGGCATGAGTGGGATTCCGACTAAACCAGAGTACTATTGATAGCCCTACTTTACCCGTTTTTCTTGAGCCTGTCAATAGATTTTGCACCAATTTCTCCCGATGCACAATGCTTATTTCATAAAACGCCCTGATCGGGCGCTGAATGCCGCCGAAAAACGTGCATGTTTTGCGAGAGCCTATCTTAGCAGGCCTATTAAGTAAGCGCCTCGCTAAGTCGGCTCTCGCAGCAGATGCTCCTCACGAGGCCTGCACGTCAATCACGATCTTGTGCACGCCTGCCTCATAATCCGCGTTCATGGCAAAGGCCCGCCCGGTCTCCCGCAGCGGCAGCCGGTGCGACACCATATCCTCCAGATCGAGGGCACAGCGCGGGCTGGCGGCCATGTGAATGGCGCGGGGATAGGTATGCTTCATGCGGCGCGACATCATGATCGTCAGCCCTTTACGCCGGGCGACGGAATGGCGCATCTCCAGCCGGTCATCCCCCGGAATGCCGACCAGCACCACCCGCCCACCCAGGCGGGCCATGTCGGCGGCCTGCTGCACGGATTGATCGGCCCAGGCGGCCTCAAAGGCCACATCCACGCCGCGCCCCGCCGTCAGTTCGGCCACGGCCACGCCGGGGTCGCTCTCTTCCACCAGGAAGGCATCGCTTGCGCCCCAGGCCTTCGCCTTCTCCACACGCCAGGGCAGCAGATCGAAGGCATAGATCGGGTCGGCCCCGGCCAGCCGCGCCAGCTTGATGATCATCAGCCCGATCGGGCCGCAGCCCAGCACGCCCACACTGCGCGCGATCTTCAGCTTCGCCAGGTCCACGGCATGAATACCGATGCCCAGCGGCTCCAGCAGCGCGCCTTCCACGTCGCTCAAGGCATCCGGCAGCGGGAAGCAGCTCCGCGCGGAAACGATCATGCGCTGCTGCAGAGCGCCGTCATCCGGCCACAGGCCGCAAAAATGCAGGCGGCGGCACAGGTTGGGATGCCCGGCCTCACACATTTCGCAGCGCCAGCAGGGCGTGGCCGGGTCCACCGCGACCCGCTGGCCGGGCAGCAGCGGCTGATCCAGCCCATCGCTGGCATCCGGGCCGACGGCCAGCACGCGCCCGGCGAATTCATGGCCCAGCACCAGCGGCGATTCGACCGTCGTCGCGCCGATGCGCCCGTCTTCGTAGGTGTGCAGGTCAGAGCCGCACACCCCGACCGCCGCCACTTCCAGCAGCACCTCGCCGGGGCCGGGTGATGGCGGCTCCGGAACCTCATCAATGCGGATGTCACGCGGGCCGTACAATCTGGCAGCTAACATGCCCCCTCTTTTCTGAGCGGTCAGCTCAGGCCGAGCTGCGCCTTGCAGTGGGCGACGGTGCTTTTGATGTTGTCCAGGACGGCGGCGTCGGCCAGTTCAAACGGATAAAAGACCTCGATGAAGATGGGCCGGTCTTCCAGCCCGGCCTGCCGAACCTGCCGACCAAAGGCCGCCACGTCAAACGTGCCGCGCGGATCGGGCCAGCCCCAGTGGGAATCGCTGCCGCCGTCGGTGTTTTGCAGGTGCAGCAGCCCGATGTCGTCGGCCAGTTCGGAAAGCCAGCGGTCCAGCGCGGCGTCTTCCCCGTAAAGCGGTTTGTAGAGCGCATGGCCGACGTCCAGCGCATACTTCACCGGGATGGCCGTCTGCCCGCGCCAGTCTCGGGCCATCTGCGCGCACATCTCGACCGTGTGCGGGAATTCGCGCTGCAGCGGCGTCGGCTCGATGTACATCGTCTCCAGCCCGGCATCCGCCGCCGTGCGGGAAAGCGCCGTCCACGCGGCGAAGGCCTCCTCATAGCGCGCCTTTGCCACGTCCGGATCGGCGGCATCGGCCACGCTCAGGCCGCCAAGCTGCCCGCCGATTCCCGTGCTGCCCAGTTCGGCGGTCAGGGCAATGGCCCGCTCCCACCAGAGGCGGGCGGCCTCGCGCCCGGCTTCCTCCGGATGCAGCAGGCCGTTGTAAGTGTAAGCGGCCAGCCCGACAAAGGCGCTGTGAATGGTGATGCCGTAGTCGGCGGCGGCCTGCCGGGCCTGCGCAGCCAGCGCCCGACGCGGCGCTTCCGGCGTCCAGGGATCGATCAGGTCGAAGGTAAACTGGATGATATCCAGCCCCAGTTCCTCGCGGACGAATTTCGCCCACTGTGCCGCCTCCGGCAGGCGCTTGACGGCAAAACTCAGGTTAACGCCCAGTCTCATTTCACGGCTCCCATCGTCAGCCCGCGCACCAGATGGCGGGACACCAGCGCGGCGAAGATCACGACCGGCAGCACGATCAGCGTGCCCGTGGCCATCATCTCCCCCCAGCGGATGCCCATCCCGGTCATGAAGGCGGAGGCTTCCACCGGCGCGGTGCGGGCCTGGTCGCGCGTCAGCAGCAGCGCAAACAGCAGTTCATTCCAGGAGAAGATGAAGGACAGGATGGCCGAAACGACGATACCGGGGATCGCCAGCGGCAGATTGATGTAGAAAAAGGTCTGGAACAGGTTGCAGCCGTCCACTTTGGCCGCGTCGTCCACATCACGCGGCACGGCGCGGAACTGATCCAGGCACAGCCAGACGACCAGCGGGATGGTGAAAGTCTGGTAGACCAGGATCAGATACCAGTGGGTATCCAGCGCGTTCAGATCGCGCGCGATCAGGAAGAAGGGCAGCACCACCACCACCGGCGTGATGAACCGGTTGGAGATGTACCAGAACCACAGGTCGCGCTTCCCCCGGAACTCGAAGCGGGCCATGACATAAGCGGCGGGTGTTCCCAGCAGCACGGCCAGGATCGTTGCCCCGCCGGCAATGATCAGGCTGTTCAGCGCCGCCTTCGGTACGGCCCCCTCCGCGAACACCTGCTGATAATGGTCCAGCGTTGGCTGGAAGATCAGCAGCGGCGGGACGGCAAAGGTATCCACCGTCTGCTTGACCGAGGTAGTGATCATCCAGTACAGCGGAAACAGGATCAACAGCAGCACAAAGATCAGCACGGCCAGTTGGCCAATATGCTGCCAGGTCAGGGGACGACGCTTCCGCTCACCGACGTATACAGCCGGGCGTGCTTTTGCCTTGCTTACAGCGGTCATCGTTCCATCCTCGTCCTAGTCCACGACAACTTCACGGTAGAAGAACGTAATATAGAGACGCGAGAGGATGATGCACAGGATCAGCAGCAGGACGGCCTGCGCTGAGGCAATCCCCATATCGAACACCCGGAAGCCCACCCGCTGCACGTAGAGGCTGATTAGCTCCGTCGAGACGCCCGGCCCGCCGCGCGTCAGAATGAACGGCATATCGAACAGCTTGAGGATGTCCGCCGTGCGCAGAATGAGCACCGCCGTAATGCCCGGCATCAGGAAAGGAAGCTGGATGTAGCGGAAGATCTGCCACCAGTTGCTGGCGTCCAGCCGGGCGGAGTCGATGCTGTCCTGCGGGACCAGCGTCAGGCCGGAGAGCATGACCAGCGCCACAAATGGCGTCCACTGCCAGATATCCGTCAGAATGACGGCGATCATCGCCCCCGTGGGATCACCCAGCCAGTTGACCGGCTGCGCACCGACCAGGCTCAATAGATAGTTGAAGAAGCCAAAATCGCGGTTGTAAAGCAGGCGGGCGATCAGCCCGACCACCGCCGGGGTCATGGCAAAAGGCAGCACCAGCGCCACACGCAGCACGGCAGCCAGCCCCTTCCAGCGGGTGGCGTTCAGCAGCAGCGCCAGGGCAATGCCGAAAATAAGCTGGGTGGGGATCACCGCAGCGAACAGGGTGGCTGTCCGGCCCATTGCCCCCCAGAACAGCGGATCATTGAGCACCGTGCCGTAGTTCTGCAGCCCCAGAAATGTCCCCAGGTCTCTGGGACGGGTCAGCATATAGGAACGAAAACTGACGTTGAGGGCGAAGAGAAGCGGGTAAATGCCGATCACGAGCAGAGCGATGACCGACGGCGCGATCATGATGATCGCCAGTCTGCGTTCGGACGACCGCGTGCCGCGCATCTCACCGGAAACCGTGGTCTGAGCACTATAAGCGTCCATCCCGTGCTTTACTCCAGGTTGGTATGCCGATGGCGCATATCTTCCGGACTCTGGCCTGTCCGCTCCCGCAGGATGATGGAGATGAAATCGAAGAAGAGCAACTGCGCGGCCTCATACAGGCTGCCCATCGGCAGTAAACTGACCGATCCCCCCGTGTCATCGGCCATTGTCTGGGCAGGCAGGTGGATCACCACATCGGCCCGCCTGGGGGCTTCACCGTCCGGCTGCGCCGTCACGACGAGCGTCTTCGCGCCCGCCTCTTTGGCGACGCCCATCAGCGCCAGCACCGTCGAGAACTGGCCCGGCCCGGCGCTGACCAGCAGCAAATCGCCTTCACCTATCGGCGGGGTCGTCATGTCCCCGACGACGTGGGCATCCAGCCCCAGATGCATCAGGCGCATACAGAGCGCCCGCATCATCAGCCCCTCGCGGCCAACGCCGTAGCAGGCAATGCGCTTTGCCGCCAGAATGGCGTCGCACATCCTGTCCGCTGTATCCGGGGCCATGCGGGCGAAGACCGCCTCAAGCTCGCTGAAGGCCTGCTTGCTCATGGCGTGTATATCGCGGCTCATCGCCTCTTTCCTCCCCCTGCGTGGCAAAACATTTGATGAACAGGGG
>JALSTC010000087.1 GCA_026983935.1 Ardenticatenia bacterium | reverse complement strand
CCGTCAGCTTTCAGGCCGATCAGTCCGATCCGCAGCAGGTCAACGATCTGTTTGACGCCATCCGCGAGCAGTTCGGACGGCTGGATATCCTGGTCAACAACGCCAGCATGTTCCGGAAAGCCGACATACTGACGCTGCCTCCGTCGGAGTGGCAGCGCGTACTGGACGTCAACCTGACCGGGCCGTTTCTGTGCAGCCAGGCCGCCGCCCGGCTGATGCTGGAAAACGACCCGCCCGGCGGCGTGATCATCAATATTCTCGATAACATCGGCAGGCAGCCCTGGCCGCAGTACCCGCATCACAGTGTGGCCAAAGCCGGGCTGCGGATGCTCTCCAGCGTGATGGCCCGCCGTCTTGCTCCGGCGATTCGCGTCAATGCCGTGGTGCCCGGCCCGGTGCTCAAGCCCGCCCGGCTCAGCAATGACCGCTGGATGCAGGTCGCCGCCCGCCTTCCATTGGGACGAGCGGGTACACCGGAGGATGTCGCCCGTGCCGTCGTCTATCTGGCCCGTGAAGACTTCCTGACCGGCGCAGAACTGAGTGTGGACGGCGGCGAGGGGCTGATCGGCGGCAGCGCGGCATGAGCAGTCACTCTGACCGAAATGTACACAGGAACAGCCACCCATGACTCCCATACGTAAGGAACGCCTCATCAAACGACTGGCAGGAGAAGGTCTCAAGACGCTGGGTTTCTTCCGTGCACTTGAGCCGGACGACTGGGCACGGCAGGTCTATACAAGCGGCACCGGCTGGACGGTCAAAGCCGTGTGCTGCCACCTGCTTAACGCCGAACAGGGCTTCCATCTGCTGATCAGTGACATTCTGCACGGCGGTTCCGGTTCACCGGAGGACATGAACATAAACGACTTCAATGAACGGCAGATCCGGGAGATGGCCCCTATGGAGACCGCTGCCCTGCTGGAGGCCTTCGCGCGGGCACGCATGAAAACGATCGACCTTGTGCACAGTATGCAGCCGGGTGACCTTGACCGCGAAGGACGGCATCCATTCTTTGGCATTGTCCCGCTTGAGAAAATGCTCAAATTGATCTATCGTCACAATATGATTCATCAGCGCGACATCCGCCGCGCTCTGGATAAAGGGAACCCTGTTGATGCTCTCTCCGGATGACATCAAAAAGCAGCTCGCCGATTCACGGGCCTATCTGGAAGCAACGCTGGCCCACATTGGCCCCGATCAGTGGAAAACGCAGGTGCAGTCCGAAGGCGAGCGCTGGACTGTGCGTCAGGTGCTTTCCCATCTGCTGGACGCAGAAAAAGGCCTGACCGGGCAAATGAAGCGTCTGCAGGCAGGCAAACCGACCATTCCCGACGACTTCGATCTGGACCGCTGGAATCGCGGGGCTGTGCGCCGGTTGAGTGAGCTGACACCGGAACAGCTAATCGCCGGGCTGTCCGAAAGCCGGGCCGCGCTCAATGCCTTCGTGGATGGCCTTGCGGCAGACGATCTGCAAAAGGAAGGCCGCCATACCATTGCGGGAATCATCCCGTTATGGCGATTCCTGCAGATCGTCGCGGAGCACGAAAAGACCCATGCGGCGGACATCCGTGCCGCGCTGGGCCTGGAGAAATGAGCGCGGCGCTCAGCCAGGCAACGGCTATGCGAACACTTACGGCAGTCCTGCTGATCACGGGGGCTCTCCTGAGCGGCTGCGGCGGGAACGCTGCCCCTCCTGCGGCAGCCACTCCCATCCCTACAGTCACGCCGGAGCATGTGCCATCCACACACTTGAACGTGATTCCGGAAGAGTCGGCAGTGCGGTTTACAGCAGCAGCGCTGGGCGGCAATATACAGGTGGAAGGCAGCTACGGCGTGCTGGGCGGTGAGGTCGTGCTGCGCCCGGAAGAAGGCCAGCTTCGCATCCGGGCACTGGTGCTGATTGATACCCCCAGCGTCACCGTCGGCAACGCCGTCATTGACGAGGCCCTGCGGCTGGGGATGGAAACCACCGCCTACCCCATCGCCATCTTTGACGCCGCTTCCACCACCCTCGTGCCCGTTACCGAAGAGCCAGTCGCATTTACATTGGCGGGAACCCTGACTCTGCATGGACAGACGCAGGCAGTGACCATGCAGGTCGACCCGGCGACAGTGATTGACAACCATCTCAATGCCCGCGCGACTATGGCCATTGATCTGTCGGATTTCGGAATCGTGCTGCCAGAGGCGGTTGTCAGCAGTGCCATCGTGCTCGACGTGACGCTTATCGCTGACGAGGATGCACCCGCCCGACCTGCCCCATCACCGACGCCAGCCGCTGAGTAGGGAAGACGGCGATCAGCGGCGACCGGGGTCCTGGAAACCGTACCGGCCATACAGCGGAACAAAGAGCACGGGGGCCAGATGTTCAATGCGCCAGGTCTCGCCGGTGCGCCACACCCGCTCCAGCACCTGGCTTTCCCGATCCCCGACCGGAATCACCAGGCGTCCCCCGTCACCCAACTGACTGCGCAGCGGGCCGGGAATGGCCGGCGCTGCCGCCGAGACCAGAATCGCGTCAAAGGGGGCCATGTCCGGCAGCCCCTGGCTGCCATCTCCCACGTGGATTTCAACATTCTTGTAGCCCAGCTTTGTCAGCCGATCTGCGGCCTGTTCGGCCAGGGCGGCATTCCGCTCCACACTGAAGACCTGGCGGCTCAATTCACATAGAATGGCCGTCTGGTAGCCGGAGCCGGTGCCCACCTCCAGCACCGTTTCCTCACCGGTGAGCATCAGATACTGCGTCATCAGGGCGACGATATACGGCTGGGAGATGGTCTGGCCGTGTCCAATAGGCAGCGGGCCATCCCGATAGGCCATGTGCCGCAGGTCCTCCGGGACGAACTCATGGCGCGGCACCTTGCGCATGGCGGTCAGCACACGCGGATCGGTGATGCCGCGCCCCTCAAGCTGTTCGGCAACCATGCGCTCCCGCAACGCCGTGTAATCCATCTCTGCCCCCCACCGCTATCTCCTGAGTGCCTTCGACCGGCTCAAACCATAATACCCGGCACATCTATGCCGCCTTCCGCGCTAAGTGCCATCGGGCAGCAGCGCGTCGTCACGCTCCGGCAGCCGAGTGTCACGATCGCCGAGGACATCTTTGACATAGACTTCCTGCACCAGCACCATCACGATGGCCGTCAGCGGTACGGCCAACAGCAGCCCCAGAAAGCCAAAGAAAATCCCCGCGATAATCTGCCCCAACAACACCATCACCGGCGGCAAATTGATTTCCTCTGACATTAACCACGGAGCGACAAGCTGATTCTCCACAAACTGGAAAGCATAGACCAGCACGATGACCCACAGCCAGCGATCCGGTGCATTGACGATAGTCACCGCCAGCACCGGGATCAGCGCCGCAATCGGCCCGAAGTTCGGCACAAACGAAAACAGCCCCGTCAGCGTACCCAGCGCCGGAGCCAGCGGAATGCCCAGCAGGCTCAACCCGATGGCTGTCCCGATGCCGACCAGCGTCATAGAGATGAGCTGCGCCTGCAAGTATCCCCGCAGCGTCACATTCAGCCGCCGGACAATTTCCCTGGCACGTGGGCGGTACGACAGGGGAACCAGCCGGATCATGCCGTCCAGATAAAGGTCAGGATCGGCCACAAAATACAGCGTCATAAAGAACACCACAAGCACACTCAACAACGTGCTGGCAACCCCACCCACAAAGGGGAACACGGCCTGGGTGATCCTGCCGAGCGCATCGCCCAACTGCTGGATAATCGGCCCCAGCGAGGTAAGGTCAATGTTCACCTGCTGCAAAAGCTGCTCCAGCCAGGGGAACTGGGCGGCGAATTCACCGCTGTCGATCTGCTGCTGCAACTGCTCAAATGCCCGCGGAAACAATCCGGCCAGAGTTGCAAACTGCTGGAGCAGGCCGGGCACCAGAAGAATGATAGCCAGCGTCACCATCACCAGTGTCAGCAGCAGCGTCAAGGCCACCGCCGGGCCTCGACTCATTCCCTTTGTGATGAAAAAGCGAATCGGCACGCCAAGCAGCACCGTCAAAATCACCGAGGCAAACGTCAGCAGCACGATGTCGCGTACCAGCCATATGGCCACCGCGCCGATAATCAATAAGAATGCGGTCAGTACCCAGCGCGTTGTAAGACTGGATTGGTCACTGTTCTGAGTAAACATGGCCGTCCCTTCCCCCTAAGCGATACTGCTATTGTAGGCAGGGTCATTCTCCCTGCCAACTGCAACGAAAGGGGTTGCAAGGCAGGGCACGCACTCTGTATAATCGCCACGCAGTCACACCGGACAGGGAAACGGGGGAACACGCGGTTGTCAGAACCAACACGCCAGTCACTGCCATCAAGCCTCTATACAGAGGAATACTTCCGCACGGCCTGCGAAGGCTACGATGAATTCAATCAGAGCGAGGGAGAACAGTTATCCCGACGACTGGCGGCAGCCTTTGCCCTGGCCGAGGTCACGCCCGGTATGAACGTCCTCGATGTGGGCTGCGGACGCGGGGAAATCCTGCGGCACTGTGCACGCCTGGGCGCTAACGCCTTCGGGATTGATTACGCTGCCGTTGCCGTCAACATCAGCGCGGACGTCATTGAACGCACCGACGGCGTACAGGGGAAAATCGGTGTCAGCCAGGCCGATGCCAAGTATTTACCCTTCCCTGACGAAACATTTGACCGTGTCTTGATGTTTGACGTGGTGGAACACCTGTACCCCTGGGAGCTGCACCAGGCCATGCTGGAAGTGCACCGGGTGCTCAAGCCCAATGGGCGCTTCATCGTGCATACCGCGCCCAATGCATGGTATGATCGCTATGCCTATCCGGTAGTGCGTTTTGTGCGCACACTGATGGGCCAGGGTCACGACTACCCGGCCAACCCCCGTGAGTTCCTGGTAGACGTGAACGCCCATGTTCACGTCAATGAGCAGAGTCTGTTCAGCCTGCGCCGTGCTCTGCATAGGGCACACTTTTCGGCCAATGTCTGGCTGGACAGCCCGCCGCAGGACTGGGATCGCGAACCGTTGGGAAAGATAAGGCGTGTTCTATTTCG
>JALSTC010000086.1 GCA_026983935.1 Ardenticatenia bacterium | reverse complement strand
CGAGAACAGGAAGCCAAACAGCGCCAGCCCGAAAACCAGCATGTGCCCATACTCATGGAGAAGGGGTAGCCGCTCTTCCACCGCCCAGACACCCAGGATCATCAGATATCCGCCTACGCCCAGCAGTGCCACCGGAATCCCGAATGCTTTTGAGTAGATGCTGGTCTGCACATAGCCACAGTCTACGGCAACGGTGCCGGGGCCGGCTTCAAAATTTTCGCCCGTAGCGCCGGGACAGGAGGTTTCCTGGCCCGTCAGTTCAGCCCAACTCATATAGACTGCCACCAGCAGCCCTAATACTGCCAGTACCAGCCCGGCATAGCGCAGCCAGTCGCGTGTTTGCAGGTGAGTACTCTTGCTCTTGGTGACTACAGCCATGATAACATCCTCTCCGCTGATCGAAATCGGTCTCGCGATCGACACTCTTGAGCCGGGCCGGAGTATAGCATATTTTCCTGCGATCTTGTCGCTGAACTGGGGGCAGATTATACTTAAAACAGGATGTAGTGATATGGTTAAAAAGATGAATGGTCAGGTATATCTGGCTGGTTGATGAAAGTGTTTGGTCTAAAGATAAGCTTCTAGTGAGACAAGCGGGTAGGGCTGTTATGGAGCTGGATCAAATCCTCCAGAGTTTGCCTAACTTGACACCGGCAGAAAGGGCGCTGATTGAGCGCGCCTACCATCGTGCAGAACAGGCACACCAGGGCCAGAAGCGCAAATCAGGGGAACCGTATTTTGTTCATTGCGCCGCTGTCGCGCAGATTCTGGCCGATCTCAACCTGGATGCCGCCACGATTGCGGCGGGGCTGCTGCATGATGTTGTCGAAGACACGGCCCTCACACTTGAGGACCTCGAGCGTGAATTCGGCGTGGATGTGGCCCGGCTGGTAGATGGCGTCACCAAGATGGAACAACTACCGACGCAGGTCAGCGGGAAGGCGCGGGATCGGGAAGCAGAGTTTCTGCGCAAGACATTCCTGGCAATGAATGACGATGTGCGTATTGTGCTGATCAAGCTGGCCGATCGACTGCACAACATGCGGACGCTGGGCTATCTTTCTCCAAAGCGGCAGAAAGAAGTTGCCCGCGAAACGATGGATATTTTTGCCCCCCTGGCGAACCGACTGGGTATCTGGCGCATGAAATGGGAGTTGGAGGACCTTGCCTTTCGCTACCTCAATCCGAAGCAGTACCGTGAAATTGCCGCGAGGATTGACGAACGACGGGCAGATCGTGATGCCGATCTCAAAAAAGTGATCGCAGACCTGACGCGGAAGCTGGAGGAGGAAGGCATAAAGGCCAAAGTCACCGGTCGCCCCAAGCATATTTACAGCATCTACCGGAAGATGCAGCGCAAGGGGCTGTCTTTCGACGAAATCTATGACATTCGCGCCGTGCGGGTGATTGTGGACACTGTCCCGCACTGCTACCAGGTATTGGGTATCGTGCATTCGATCTGGCGTCCAATTCCGGGCGAGTTTGATGATTATATCGCTGCGCCCAAGGATAATTTCTATCAGAGTCTTCACACCACTGTACACGATGATCGCGGCAGGCCGCTGGAGGTGCAAATTCGCACCTGGGAGATGCATCGCAGCGCAGAATACGGCATTGCAGCTCATTGGCGGTATAAAGAGGGCACCAAGCGCGAGTCAGAGGCGTTCCAGCGCCGTATCAACTACCTGCGTTACCTGATGGAATTCAAGGATGAAGAGGAAGAAGTGCAGGACGCTGGCGCGTTCATGGATACCATGCGCTCCGAAGTGTTCCAGGATCGCGTCTACGCTTTCACGCCCAAGGGTGACATCGTTGACCTGCCAGCCGGGGCAACCCCGGTGGATTTTGCCTATTACATCCATACCGAGATCGGGCATCGGTGTCGTGGGGCCAGGGTCAATGGTAAGCTTGTTGGGTTGGACTACAAGCTCAAAACGGGCGACCGTGTCGAAATCCTGACTTCTAAGCGTGGTGGGCCAAGTCTGGACTGGCTGAACGCGCATCTGGGCTATACAGCAACGACCCGTGCACGCTCCAAGATCCGTCAGTGGTTCCGCAAGCAGAACCGCGAGAATAATATTGCGGCGGGTCGCAGCGCATTGGAGCGCGAATTGAAGCGGCTGGGCCGTGAAGACATGTCCTATGAAGATGTGGCTGCGCTTTTTCATTTCAACCGCGCGGAGGACTTTCTGGCGGCCATCGGTCACGGCGATATTCACAGCGGGCAGATCGCCTCCCAAATTCTGGAAGCCGAGCGCCGGATGGGGCGGGAAGCGTTGGAGCGCGAACTGCGTCGGCTGGGCCGCGAGGACATGTCCTATGAGCAGGTGGCGGCCCTGTTCGATTACAAACGCCCGGATGATTTTTTGGCGGCCATCGGGTATGGCGATATCACCGGCGATCAGATCACAGAGCGAATCCTGGCATCGGAGCAGGAAAGTGCAGGCGAAGCTGCCGGGCAGCAAAAACTGCCGGTTGATGCTTCCGATGGCATTGAGGTTCTGGGGCTTGGCAGCGGCTTGCTGGTCAATCTCGCCCGGTGTTGTAACCCGACGCCGGGGGATGACATCATTGGGTATATCACGCGCGGACGGGGTATTACCGTCCATCGCTCCGACTGCAAGAACATCATCAATGTTGGCGAGCCGAACCGCCTCATTACGGTGAGCTGGCGGCGCTCAACGGACGCCAGGACATATCCCGTGCCGGTGATGATCGTGGCCTACGATCGCGAAGGTTTGATGCGCGACATCGGTGCCGTGATCGCGGACGAAAAGATCAACATGTCCAACGTCAGCATCACAACCAAACAGAATATTGCCACGTTCCTTGTGACGATGGAAATCGCTGATGTCAATCAGCTTACCCGTGTACTGACCAAGATTGAACGGCTGCCCAATGTTGTAGAGGCACATCGTCGTACCGCTGTTTAGGGCCTGTGTGGCCTCCTATTTGCGCTGTTCATAGCCCGGTTATCTCTTAGAACCGAATATAGTGTATACTATCTGCGGCGCAGTCGTTTGTGTCGAGTGCGCATGATCCCGATTGAGCAGTGAGGCAGGAGCAGGTGATGAAACGACAGTATGTTCCCCTGACGATGGCCGTAGGTGGCCTCGTGGTGCTGATGGCACTGGTTCTCTTTATCGGGCGGTTTACGGCACAGGCCGGGCCGCTGACCCAGAAAGATTCAACGCCTGTTCCTACCATCCCTCCCGTGCCAACGATCGGCGGGAATAGCAGTGACGAGACGCTGGCGGTGTTAGCCCGTGAGGCTGAGGCAGCCAACAGGGATGAGGGGGCTGCAACGCTGTGGCGCAATGGAATGTTGGGCTACGATGATGGCTCTCGCCTGGGTATTCAGATCGGTGATAAGTTCCCTGCTTTTGGCCTGACAACTCAGCAGGGAGATGTGCTGCTCCTGGATATGCTTGGTACGCCGGTCTTCGTGAACTTCTGGGCTTCGTGGTGCGGCCCTTGTATTGGGGAATTCCCGGTGCTGATCGCCCGGCACCAGGACCCTGCAGCGCCGTATCAGGTTGTCTTTGTCAATGTCTGGGATGACGAATTCACTTACCGCCAGTTTCTTGCTGACTACCCATCGGATATACTGGCGGTTTTTGATGTGACGGAGCATCTTCCGGACGTGTACGGCCTGGATTTTATTCCTGTTTCTGTCCTCGTGGATGAGCGGGGGATGGTGCAGATGATCCAGTTTGGCCCTGTCAACGACCCGGTGATGGACTTTGCTTCTGCGCTGGTAACGCTGCCCTGAGTAAAGCTCAGTCCTGTATAAAGGGCTGACGTGACTAATGAATTGGTCGCCCATATGAAGGTAATTACGTATTTGGCTAGAAAATACCCGTTTGCTATACTCTGTGGTGATAACGTCCTCTCAGTAGAGAACTGTTATCATGGCTTGCAATGGCAGACGGTGCTCAGAATTGGGGGCGCGGCATGTCTTACAACAGATTGATTGAAGTTGCCGGGGATGCGTTATCTACCATGCCTTCCGGGAAGAATGTCTTTGTTTTGCACCCGCAGTTCCGATATCAATCTGCCCTGACTGACGCTCTGCTGCATGCCGATTCAAGAAAAGTCCTGTATATTTCGCTTTCACAGTCAGGTACCACGCTGCCAGCAGTGTGGGCTGCGCTGGCACGTGAGTTGGAGAGCGTGTACCAGATTCAACTGCCCCCGTTGGTGGAAACATCGCCAGAAGCTGCTGCGCAGTTGTTTAGCACAGTCGTCGCGCCGCTGCTGCCGCTGGATTTCGCCATAGCCGCGTATGATTATGCTGTGGATTCGGTGCATGACTTTGTGCTTCATACGGCGGATCGTCTGGATAATCAGTGCCGCATTTTCCTGTCAGGGCGATCGTGGCCCGACGCATTTACAACGCGAACAGAAGCGGCTGACCGATTGGCTTTGCTGCCCGTCGCGCCTGATGACATGCTGTTGGATTATCTGGCATTAGACGACGAGAAGGTGTTATTAGAGGTACATGCTTTTGGGTCTGGGCGTGTACTGATCGATGGGCATGAAGTGAATCAATGGGATGGTGCGCTGCCACGGGCACTGTTTTTCTACTTCATTGACCGGGGGATGACGACTCGTGATGAGGTCTTTGCGACCTTCTGGCCGGAACTGACAACCAGGGAAGCCACCAACGTCTTCCACGTGACAAAGCGCAAGGTCAGCGAAATTCTGGGTGTCGATCTGACGGTCTATTCTTCCGGCTTTTACCGGCTTGCTCCGCATATCCAACTACACTATGACGTGGTGTCTTTTGCGGAAGCTGTGCAGAACAGCGCTGTGGCTGAACCGGACGAGGCACGGGCGCTGCTGGAGCGCGCAATCGCCCTGCATGAACGCGATTTTTTGCGGGGCTTTGAGCAGTCCTGGGCGACTCGGCGGCGGGAGGAGCTGCGGCGCACCTACGCCGACGCTCTGACTGCGCTCGCCCGGCTGTACGAAGAGCAGGACATGGTGATTAAGGCGCTTGGTCTGTACTGCCGCGCATTTGGCGCCTTCCCCCAGCGTGAGG
>JALSTC010000085.1 GCA_026983935.1 Ardenticatenia bacterium | reverse complement strand
TGTTCCTATCTGTAAAATTTAAAAAGACTAAAGAATTATAGCAGGGAAGGCATACCGGCGCAACGACAAAAGCGGCTTTCCCGGCATATATAAGACCGAGAAAGCCGCTGCAGGTAGCGGTCAATCGGGCAGCAGCAGCACATGCACTTCACCAGGCCCATGCACGCCCATAATCAGCTCCATGGCAATATCCGCAGTTCGGCTGGGGCCGGAGATGAGGACAATATTGCTGGACGCCTGCATCTGCTCAAGCCCGGCTTCACGCTGGCGAGCAACCCATGCTTCGAAATCCGGTATGATCTGCGACTGCGTCATGACGGCAATATGAACAGGCGGCAGCAGCGATGCCTGGCGGGGCCTGCCTGGCCCGCTGGTCAACAGCAGTGTACCGGTCGAGGCAATGGCGGCATCCACGCCGGTCAGACCGACGCGCACAGCAGCATCACGAGGCTCGGCCACACGAACGTCTGCACCTGCCAATGCCTCTCCCAAACCTGGCAGCGGGATACAGCCGAAGTCCCAACTGATGATCATATCGTCCCCGTCAAGCAGTGACAAAAGCTGCGCCAGCGCCTCGTCAGTATCAGCAAGCTGCCATACCCGGCAGCTCAACTTCTCGGCCTCCTGCACAAAGCGCTTTCGCAGGGCATCGGAACTGATGTCGTCCAGCGGCACCACATGATGGGTTGTTTCAACCGGCGGCACATCCTGAAATGGCTGCCGGGCCGCACGAAGCCTGCCCAGAATCCGTTCACGACTGTTCATCTTGTTTCGCTTTCTGGCGCTCCCGCCACAACTGACGGAACGACCTGGGCGCAAAAGGTGGAAAATCCCTTGACTTTGTCCATCCTCCCAATGGGCCTGGCAGCCGCCCCCTCGTCAGCCGGACACCTAACCGCGCTGCGACACCGCCCCACTCAAACAGCCGCGGGGAGCGGGTAACCATCGCCCAGACTCGCAGCCCTGCCCGCCAGACAAAAGTATCATCATGCTGCTCGACAACATCGCTCCGCAGGTCAAGCAGCATCCGTGGCAGGTCAATATCCACCGGACAAACCTGCTTACACACGCCGCACAGACTGCTGGCATAGGGCAGCGGCGTGGCATTCTCCAACCCGACGAAGAGCGGGGTCACCACAGCGCCGATCGGCCCGGAATACACCCAGCCGTAAGCGTGACCACCCGTTACACGATACACAGGACAGGCGTTCAGACACGCCCCGCAGCGAATGCAAGCCAGCGCCTCACAGTAGTCAGTGGCATAGACCTCGCTGCGCCCATTGTCCACCAGCACAACATACACATGCTCCGGCCCGTCAACCTCGCCATCCCGACGCGGCCCATTGATCATCTGGGTATAGACGCTCATCGCCTGCCCGGTTGAGCTGCGTGGCAGCACTTGCACCAGGGTGGCAAAGTCTTCCAACGTCTCCACAATTTTCTCAATGCCCACAAAAGCCACGTGGACACGCGGCTGGGTAGTGACCATGCGCCCGTTGCCTTCGTTGGTCACCAGACAGATCGTCCCGGTTTCTGCAATGATAAAATTGCCGCCGGAAACGCCCATGTCTGCTTCCAGAAACTGACGCCGCAGATGCTGGCGAGCAAAATAGGTCATTTCGCCAGCATCATCGGTCGGCTGCATGCCCAGCTTCTGCACGAAGATTTCCCGAATGGATTCCTTTGTCTTGTGAATCACAGGCGCGACAATGTGGCTGGGCGGCTCGTTATTCAACTGAATGATGAATTCGCCCAGGTCGGTTTCCACAACCTGAATATCGTTCGCCTGCAGTGCCTGATTCAACCCGATCTCTTCCGTGACCATGCTCTTGCTCTTGACGACCAGATGCACATCATGCCGACGGGCAATGTCCAGCGCGATACGGCAGGCTTCCTCGCCATCTTCGGCCCAGAGCACGGCCATACCATTGGCCTGCATTACGGCTTCCGCCTGCTCCAGAAGCTCCGGCAAACGCCGCAGGGCACGCCGCTTCGCTTCGGCAGCCTGCTGGCGCAGCGCTTCGCCGTGCTCATATCCCGCCCCATACATGGCCCGGATTCGCTTCTGATAGGCATTACTTGTGCCCCGTGCCACTGCCGCCTGCAAGTCACGATCATGGATGGCGATCTGCGCAACGGGAATAAACTGACCGGAGTTAACTTTCATCGTTGTGCTCCTGCAGCCCATCCGCCAGCACATCGGCGATATGCTGCACCCGCTTTGGCGATTTCCGCCGCGATAATCCCCCGTTCATCTGCGTCATACAGCTCACATCCCCGGTTACAATGGTCTCAGCCGGGGATGCCTCGATATTGGCAACTTTGCGCTGCAGCATCGCCGCGCTGACATCTGCCATTTTGATGCTGAACAACCCGCCAAACCCGCAGCATACATCATGTTCCGGCAAGTCTTCAATCACGGCATTTTCCACATTGCCCAGGAGGGTGCGCGCCGCATCCCCTAACCCGAGCAACCGCAGGCCATGACAGGCATCATGAAAAGCAAATGACTGCGGCTCCGGCAGTCTGGCTCCCAGGTCCGTGATGCCGAGGCCATCGACCAGGAACTCGGTGAACTCCCATGTAATCGCTGCCACATGTTCAGCCAGCGGCAGCCACTGGGGGTCATCGGCGAACAGAGCGGGATACTCATGACGGACCATGGCCACGCAAGAGCCTGAAGGTGCGACGATAACTTCCGCATCCTTGAAGGCTTTCAGGAACTGCCGGGCCACCTGCCTGGCTTCATCCCGGTATCCGGCATTGTAGCCCGGCTGCCCGCAGCAGGTCTGGCCTTCTGGGAAATCCACCTCGACGCCAAGGTGCTCCAGAATCTGCACAACGGACATCCCCGTGTCCGGATACATCATATCCACCATACACGTCACAAACAGGGAAACTCGCTTCCCAAGCGGAGAAGGACGCTCAGGCAAAGTCATCACTACCCCCTTCCAGGTACCGGCGGGCAGGGCCCAATAAGACATCCATGCACCACTGCAAAGATTGTAGCATCACTCAACAAAAATGCCGCATTGCCGCAGAGAAGCGCACAGACACCATTGGATAGCGAGGGTATCCAAAACAGGCAGGCATCAACATGTCAAAAGCTATATACCTGCTTGCGTATAGCCTCACCCACGAGTCCGGGAACCTAACGCGACCATGTACCCATCACCTGACGAAGGATGGCAAATTCGCCCAGATGATAGGCATTGTGATCTGCCACCAGCAGTATTTCCCGCAAGATCGTGTAGTTCGGGGCATGGGGCAGCGGGGCGGTTAACTCCACCGCAGGGTCCATAATCATGGCCTCAAGCGCTCCCCGATCAGCGTGGAACGCGCGGATTGTCTGATCCCATTTTGCTGCATCCGCCTGTTCTTCCAGAGACGGCCAATAGCCGTCCGGCCAGGGCGGCGACACGTGTGCCGGGTTACGGACAAACTCAAGAATGTCCCACTGTGCAATACGCATATGCTCCAGTAAATGCCAGGGCGTATAATCAACATGGGGAGGACGGTAGTTAACATACTCTATCGGAAAATCCGCAACAGCATGATCAAAATCCATGTGAGCGTTTCCACCCCGAAGCAGGTGCAGCAGTTGCTCACGCAGCGTACTGTCAGCATCCATTTTTTCTCTTCCTGACACTCTATTGCCATTACCGAAAAATCGGCGCGAAAGTCCCCAGCCTTAGCTGTGGAGATGAAGCCCCCGCTTTCAGATGTGGGGAGCGTCACAACAGTATATTATCCAGGGCCTGCCAATGAACAACGGATTCTCACTCAGGCGCTTTGAGCCTGCGCCAGCCGATCGAGGACAGCAGCAGTCGCGATCGCGGCAATGGCCCCCCAGGTCAGCAGCGCCCAGGCCGCGATCAGGGCCGTGCTGATCAGGGCCAGCACGGCAATCGCGAAAATCAGTGTCAGAGTATAGCCGGAATTGCGCAAGACCATGATCAGGGCATTGCGGACAGCCCCACTGATCGAAGGCTCCGCCATTTCGTAGAACAGCGGCCAGGTGTAGAGCAGCGCTCCCAGCCAGATCAACCCGGCCAAAATCCACACGCCACGCAGTAACGCAGCTCCAATTCCCGGCGCATCCGCATAGGCAGCCAGATTGCCAAAATTGATCACAGCGAACAGCGCGTTGAGCAACCCCCAGGGGAGCGCCCGGAGGAGATTGGCACGGAAGGCCCCCCAAAATAAAGCCAGATCGGCCTCCGCGGGATGAGTCTGGGCCTGATAAGCCACCCGCACGAGCGCACTCCATGCCGCCGGGAGCGTCACAAGCGGCAGGCTCAGGACAACAAAGGCGAGGTTTGCCCAGATGTAAGCATACCCCGCCGTTTGCACGCTGCGCAGTCCGCGCCCCACGGCGCGCAGGCCATCCACCATAGCCACATCTATCCCTTCAAGCCGCTGTAGCTGATCCCCTCCACAAAATATCGCTGGAAGAAGAAGAACACAACTGCCAGGGGCAGTGTGGTGATCACCGATCCGGCCAGAAAGGCATGCCAGCGCAGGGTTTCGCCATAAGCGCCGCGCAGGAAGGCCAACCCAACCGGAAGTGTCCACAACTGGTTGTTTCCGCCGGCAATGATCAGCGGGTTGAGAAAGTCATTCCAGGTGCCCTGAAAGCTGAAGATCGCCAGCGCCGTCAGCGCCGGGGTTGCCATGGGCAGCACCACGCGGAAAAACATCACAAAGCGGCTGGCTCCATCCACCATAGCCGCCTCTTCGATCTCGTGCGGAATCGATTCAAAGAACTGTTTCATCAAGAAAACGCCAAAAGCATCCACCGCCACAGGGACGATAAGGCCCTGATATGTGTTGAGCATGCCAAGCTGCTTGAGAATGATGAAACGCGGGATGATGAGCACGATCAACGGAACCATCATTGTGCCGAGCACGGTATAGAACATCAGGCGGTTGCCAGGGAACCGCAGTCGAGCCAGCGCATAGCCGCCCAGCGAGTCGAACACCAGCCGCAGCACGGTGACAGCCACCGAAATGAAGGCCGTGTTAAACAACCAGCGCGGCAGGTT
>JALSTC010000084.1 GCA_026983935.1 Ardenticatenia bacterium | reverse complement strand
CATTTCCTCAATCATCCGGTCAATGCCCAGGCCCAGTTCTTCGATGTACCCCCAGTGAAACAGCGCCCCCACCAGACGTGGATTCCGGCTGAAGTGTTCGTCCACAATGTTATCCACGGTGATGTAACCGGGCAGCCCACCGGGGGAAATCACTTCCAGGCGGTCACGGTACATGCGCACTTCAATGCGCCGTCCCTTCAGACGATAGTCGCGGTGACATACAGCATTCACCAGCGCCTCGCGCACGGCAAAGGCCGGGTATTCATATGTCTCCTCGCGCTCCAGGCCGCGCACAACGGCGCTGACGGCCATTTCGCTCCAGGTGAGTTCCCAGATGTTCTCCACCAGACGCGCCAGCGGGCCGGTGATCTCCTCCCGGCGGGCATAACCGGCCAGTCCATCTTCGCCGCGCGGCCCTGTGCCAACGAATTTGACAAAGATCACGCCGCTCTGTGGCAGCCATTGTTGAGGATACTTACTGAAGAGGAGGATGCCGGCAACCGTCGGATCGCCCGCCTCGTTGAGTGCGCCGATCTCCTTGAGCAGGTCTTTCTCGTCTCCCGTATAGACGCGACGCAGGCGCTCCTCACGCTTGGCAAAGTATTCGTCCAGCATCTCACGATTGAAGTCGCTGAACGTTGCGCCGGGCACGGCCTCCGCTTCAAAGTCACCGGTGCTCTTGGTACTCGCCAGGCGGCGAATCTCATCGCCCCCCAGCGGACGGTTTTCCGCACCGGAGCGCACCAGCACACGCCCATCCTGCAAAGCATGCAGTTCCAGGCTGCGCGGCACACGAATGGCGACCACCGCGCCTTTTTCAGTTTCGACCTGTTCCCAGTTGCCGATCACCACCGGCGGGAGGCACTGCGACTCTGCCTGCCGCAAAATGCCCTCCAGGTCCTCACTGTAGACACGCCCCACGTATTCGCCGGACGAGTCCAGACCGACAACGATCGTGCCGCCGTCGGTATTGGCAAAAGCAACCAGCGCCTCGGCCAGTAAATCCAGCGTTGGCTCCGGCATGAATTCGAGCCGGGAATTCGGCCCACCCTGTAATAAGTTTGGATCAAGCATAGTTGCAGTGTATTCGGGTTCCGGTGAGAGCGCCAGTGACAGCGCCCATCTGGCATTCAGACGGGCGCCTGATCCCTATCACCCAGCCACCTACTCATCAGTGCCATCGGGGTCAGCTTCTGATGCTTCCGGCGCTGATCCATTCTGTGACCTGGCGGGGGCTGACGGCACCTGCTCGTGCCCATCCTGCCCGGGAGTGCGCTTGCGCCGCGTCTCGACAATGGCAATCGAAGCCACGCTGTCATCATCAGCCAGGTGCATCAACTGTACACCCTGTGTGGCGCGGCCCGTCTGACGAATACTCTTCAAGCGTGTGCGCAGGGCCTTGCCGCCGGTGGTGATCAGTGTGATGTCATCCTGCGGATTGATGGCCCGTGCTGCCACAATCGGCCCGGTGCGTTCACTCCGTGCCAGCGTCCGGATGCCGGTTCCATAACGGCTCTGCCGCCGATACTCCTCCAAAGCCGTGCGTTTACCAAAAGCATTCCGGGTTACTACCAGCAGATCGGTGTCCTCCTCTTCGATCACGTCCATCCCGGCGACTACATCGCCCCGCCGCAGTCGGATGGCATTCACGCCGCTGGCCGTGCGGCTCATCACACGGACATCGCTCTCCGGAAAGCGGATTGAAATACCACTTGCCGTCACCAGAATCACATCCTGCTTGCCGGAAGTCATCCGCACCCAGCCGAGCCGATCGTCTCGCGAAAGAGGCATGGCGATCAGCCCATTGGAACGCACGGCGCTGAAGTCCTTCAGCCGCACGCGCTTGATGCGCCCTTTCTGAGTCGCCAGCACAAAATAGCCTTCTTCGTCGAAAGAGGGGACGGGAGCCATTGCCGTGATGCGTTCGCCGGGTTCGAGGCTCAGCACGGCCTGAATCAGCGTGCCGCGTGATGCGCGTGCCGCGTCGGGGATTTCATATGCCCGCTCAGAGTAGACCTTGCCCCGGTCGGTGAAGAACAGAATATGATCCAGGCTCCCGGCGGCGAAAATCTGCTCGACCACATCTTCCTGCTTGGTCGCCATGCCGCTGGCCCCTTTGCCACCGCGAGACTGGCGGCGGTAAGCGGCAGCCGGTACACGCTTGATGTATCCGCTGCGCGTCAGGCTGATGAGCACCTCTTCGTCCGAGATCAGATCGGCTTCGTTGAAATCCGTTCCCACACCATGGACGATGCGCGTCCGGCGCTCGTCACCGTACTTCTCCGCGAGTTCAAGGATATCCTCTTTGATCAGCGCCAGCACCTTCTTCGGGCTGCGCAGCAGGTCTTCCAGGTAGGCAATTCGATCCCGAATCTGTTTGTACTCATCCTCGATCTTCTGCCGTTCCAGAGCGGACAGACGGCGAAGCTGCATATCCAGAATCGCTCTTGACTGCGCCTCGGTCAGACCGAAGCGATTTTGCAGCGCCTCCAGCGCAACATCTGCATCCGACGCAGCGCGGATGGTAGCGATGATGTCATCCAGCGTTGCCAGCGCTTTTAACAGCCCCTCCAGAATGTGGGCCCGCGCTCGTGCCCGCTGCAGCTCAAATTCAGAGCGACGCCGGATTACTTCCTGCCGGTGCTCGATGTAAATCTGAAGCGCCCGCTTGAGACTGAACAGGCGCGGCTCACCATTGATCAGGGCCAGCATCTGCACGCCAAAAGTGCTCTGCAGCGCCGTATACTTGTACAGTCGGTTGAGCACTTTCTTCGGCTGGGCATTGCGGCGCAGCTCGATCACGATCCGCAGGCCATTGCGATCAGACTCGTCGCGAAGGTCGCTGATCATATCCAGACGACCGGCGCGGGCAAGTTCCGCAATGCGCTCGATCAATGTGGTTTTGTTCACCTGGAAGGGAATCTCGGTGATGATGATCCGGTGCCGCCCGCCCCGCATCTCCTCGATTCGCGTGGCGGCACGCATAGTCAGGCGGCCTTTACCGGTGGCATAAGCGTTCTTCAGCTCCTCACCGCCCACCAGCAGCCCACCGGTGGGGAAATCCGGCCCCGGCACAAACTGCATCAGTTCGTCCACGCCGACATCTTCGAGCTGGTCATAATGATCGATCAGATAAACAATGGCATCCGCCAGTTCACGCAGGTTGTGCGGAGGGATATTGGTCGCCATACCGACGGCAATGCCGCTCGCCCCGTTCAGCAGCAGATTGGGCAGTTTGGCGGGCAGGACGGTCGGCTCCTGGATCGTGCCGTCGAAATTATCCACAAAATCAACGGTGTCCATGCCGATGTCTTCCAGCATCTCGGCAGCGACACGTGTCATCCTGGCTTCGGTATAGCGCATGGCAGCCGCGCTGTCGCCGTCAATACTGCCAAAGTTGCCCTGCCCGTCCACGAGCGGATAGCGCATGGAGAAGTCCTGCGCCATGCGGACCATCGCATCGTAAACCGCCACGTCTCCATGCGGGTGATACTTGCCCAGCACATCGCCCACGATGCGGGCGCTCTTGCGATATTTTGAGCTGGGGCCAAGCCCCATGTCGTGCATGGCGTATAGAATACGCCGGTGTACGGGCTTCAGGCCGTCACGCGCATCCGGCAGCGCACGCGCCACGATCACGCTCATTGCATAATCGAGGTAGCTGCCGCGCATTTCCTCGTTGATACTGACAGGCCGAACGATCCCTATGTCCATTTGCGTCCCTTACAAGATCAAGTCGTTATTATTTGGTGTGCGGCTGACGTCAAAAAAACGCCAGAAAAAGCCGGGGGAGAGTTCCCATACGGCTATTCCCAAGTATACCGCGCCCCACCCTGAAACGCGAATTCCCGCGCTGCATTCACGCAGATGAAACAGCCATATAACCTGTATATATGGGACTTTATAGTATATATACCCCATATATTGGTATTACATATTTCAAGAAAAACGAAAGGTTAGCAAAGCTTTCTTGTGGCAACTCAAGCCCGGAGCGGCTACAATGCTGGCATGTTCAAAATCGCGCATTTTCGCTTCCTGCCATCGGTGCTGCTGGGCATTGTGCTGTTGTGCGCTGCCGCTGGAGGTATACAGGCGCAGCGTTCCTCCGGGCCGCCGATCATACGCTTTCTGGTTGCGCCCACGCCCGGCCAGGACGCACAGACGCTGAGCGCCCGCCTGCAGGATTCCGTGCGGCAAGCACTGGCGGCAGGTGACTTCCAGGCAGAACTTCAGGTGGATCACCTCCCCACCGCACCTGAGGTATTCCCGCCTGCTGTCGGGGAAGCCGCACTGATAATCACCATACGCGGCTGTCCGGATGAGCGCTGTCTGCTGAGTGTGGCAGTAGGGGTCAACGCCCCGCCGTCCAACCTGCTGATCTCTGACAATCTGCTCGTCACCCTCGCCAACGCACAGCCGATCCACCTGGAACTCACAGCGGCAGATGATGACGATCTGCGCTTCTTCGGTCAACTGGTGGCAGGTCTGTTCGGCTACAGTACGGATGCCTGCCCGGCGGCACTACCGCTGCTGGACAGCTCCCGGGCAGACAGCGCCGGTATGGCAGGCGTGGCCAATGCCTATCTACTGGATTTCTACCGCGCCCTGTGCCTGCGCGAAGCACACGATTACGGCGCGGCGCTGGACGCGCTGGAGGCCATGCGAGCGGCGCTGGTCGATGCTGACGCACCCTGGCAGCTTTTCCGGCTGTGCGACATTTACACTGCCGACAGCCTCGCCCAGAGTTTCGCTTTTGACCGCGCTCTGGCATGGGATGACCGCGCCATCATGCTGACCCAGGCCCATTACAGTCCCACCGACTCGATCGCTGACCAACTGCTGGCAGAACTCTATCTACTGCGCGGGCAGCACCGCCTGTATCTCTATGAGTGGGATACTGTGCTGGCAGACTACAATACCGCCCTGACCTTCCCCCACGCACCGGCACGGGCTTACTACTACCGGGGTCTGCTATACTATACGCAGAACGCACGCCAGGCTGCCTACGATGACCTGACACGCTACCTGGCATTGGAAACAGACGACA
>JALSTC010000083.1 GCA_026983935.1 Ardenticatenia bacterium | reverse complement strand
CGGCGGGCAACAACCGCACCGCCACCGACAAGCACTGCCACCGAAAAAGCGGCAGCGTTGCCAACCGAACAACCATCCACCCCGACAGCGCCAACCGCCACCCACACAGCTACCCGCCGCGCAACAGCCACACACACCAGCACCCTGACGGCGAGCAGAACCCCGACACGGACGCCCTCACCCACCAGCACAGCTACGGCCACTGACACGGCGACGAGACGGCCGACTCTCACGCCATCCGCCACCCGCACAGCTACCTCGCCACCCACTGCCAGCGCCACGCTGATGCTCGCCACACCAATCACAGCCTCGCCAACGGTCAGCATCACGCCAACGGCCTGCCCGCCACCTGCCGGCTGGGTGCCGTACACCATCCGATCCGGGCAGAATCTGTTCCGGATTGCCCTGAACGCAGGCGTGCCCCTGACTGAACTCCAGACCGCAAACTGCATTCCCGACGCGCGATTCATTGAAGCCGGGCAGATCATCTATATTCCGCCGGGAGCAGCCAGCGGACTGCAGCACGGCGGCGCATCCGGCAGCAGCGCGGGCGTTTCCAGCGAGTCTACGATTCCCCTGCAGGTTGGCTGCCGTCTCCCACAGGTGCAGATCAGCGCACCTGCGCCCGGCGCAGTGCTCACCGCTCCCTTCACCATTCAGGGAACGGCCACCTTATTCGATCTGGAACAGTTCAATTTCTACAAAGTGGAGATTCGCCGGGAAGACGAAACCATCTTCCATAATGTCATCCTGTCATACAATCCGGCGCCCGGCCCATCCACCTCGCTGGCCAGTATCAATCCGGCAGAATTTGGCCCAGGTATCTACCAGATTCGCCTGACCGTTGTGGATATCACAGGCAACTACCCTGAACCGTGCGCCATCCGGGTGACGTTCCGATAGCAATCCGCACAGTCATCTGGTAAACTTTCGCCGTTCTATGCCAATTACGGTGGTGGAGGGATCATGTCCGACACACCAAACCGGGGCGGCCGCCTGCGCCGCCTGCTGTCAGTGCTTGCAGGGATTGTCATTATCGCGGCAGTCGTCTGGGGAATCAGCACCGTCATCAATCAGATCAATGCACAGCGCGAAGCCGAAGCCCGCGCCATTGCATACGCGCAGACGGCGACAGCCATCGTGCCGACAGCCACATTCACGCCAAGCCGCACGCCGACGGCCACCGTGACAGACACGCCAACCGCTACACAGACACCCACCTATACACTTACAGCCACATTCACGCCAAGCCACACACCAACGGCCACCGTCACTCCCAGCGCCACGCCGACCAGCTCGCCGACCGCCACACTGACGCCCTCTGCCACAAACACACCGGCAGCCACGCTGACCTTTACCGCGATCCCGACCAATACACCAAGCGAAACGCCAACATTCACGCCATCATTCACGCCTACCAGCACGCCAACCCCGACAGCGACGGCCACGCCTACCAGCACGCCAACATTCACGCTGACGCCAACTTATACGCTGACGCCCAGCCGCACGCCGTTCCCGACCAATACGCCCTTCCCCACCAACACGCCGCAGGCCACACCAACCCTGCCGCCCACTGCGACGGCAACCCAGACGCCGCGCCCCCTGCCCACAATTCTCTTCCCGCCGAACAGCACCCCACGCGTGCCGCCGGTGACAGCCATCCCGCCGCAGGCCCCGCTGGCCAACCGACGCGGCTATGACATCATGAACATCATTTTGCTGGGCAGCGATGGCGAAGTCGAACCAACCGACCCCAGCTACCGCACGGACACAATGATCATTCTCTCGATCAATCGCACAACCGGCACGGTCAACATGCTGCCCCTGCCGCGCGATCTGTTCGTGTTCATTCCCGGCTGGACGATGCAGCGCCTGAATCTGGCATATCAGCGCGGGGAGATCGTCGGCTGGACGGACGGCGGCTTCGGGCTGCTGCGCCAGACGATTCTGTATAACTTCGGCATTTCGATCCACTACTACGTCAGTATTGATTTTGATGGCTTCCAGCGAGTGATTGACACGCTGGGCGGCGTAGATATTGCCGTTGACTGTGCAATCCAGGACTACCGCTTTGAAGGCTATGATGAGCAGGGCGAGCCGATCTACCGACTGTACACGCTGCCCATAGGCGTGCACCATCTGGACGCCGATATGGCGCTGTGGTATGCCCGGTCCCGCCGCAACAGCAGCGATTTCGACCGGGGACGCAGACAGATGCAGCTCCTGCGGGCGATCTGGCGGGAGGCCAAAGCTCAGGGCCTGCTGGCGCAGGCTGTAGAACTCTGGCCGCAGCTAACCGAGATTGCAGAAACCAACCTGACCCTGCCCGACATCATCGGGCTGCTGCCCATCGCGCTTAACCTCGATCCCAGCCGGATCGAAAGCCTCAATTTCATCCGCACCTACCACACCACGCCCTGGCAGCCCCCGGACGGCTCTTACGTGCAGCTCCCCGTGCCGGAAACGATGTTCCAGTTGATTGACGAACTCTACATCCCGCCGACTGAGAATCGCCTCGTACAGGAAGGGGCGCGCATCGAAGTCTTGAACGGTACGCCCAATGAGGGGTGGGATCGCGTGGCGGCGGAACGGCTGGCATGGGAAGGCTTCGTGCCCACGGCAGGCGGACAGGCCGACCGCACCGATTACGCTGACACCGTCATCATTGACTATACCGGGCGCACCAAAGGCAGCAGCCTGAATACGATTGTGGACGTCCTGAACGCCAACAGCAGCAACGTGCGCGTGGAGCCCGATCCCAACAGCAATGTGGACTTCCGCATCATCATCGGCAGTAACTACAATTCGTGTACATTCGCTGTGCTGCCACCACAGCCCACACCGACTCCCTCCGTTACACCTGCCAGCTAACATACAACACCGGTCGCAGCCAGACAAAAAGCCCCCGGAAATGCACGGGGGCTTTTACAAATTAACTGCTTTGGGAGATCACAGCCCTTCGCCGCGGTCCAGGCGGGCAAATCGCCAGGTCGGGCCGCTCCCGGTCTCCAGCACACCCACCATCTGCAGGTGTTCCAGCACTTCCGCCGCTTCTTCCTCGCTCATGCCCAGCACATCATGCAAAGGGCCTACTCCCAGCCAGCCTAAATACGCGGCCAGCGCCCCGGCCCGCGCTAACTTGACGTCCTGCGGCGTCAGCGCTTCAGCAACACGTCGCAACGCCGCCGGGCTGGGAAGAGCAGGTTCTGCTTCTGGTTCAGATGGCGCTTCAGACTCAATGTGTCGGGCCGGCGCTTCGGGTAGTTCTTCAGCAGACGGCTCCACCTGATCAAACGCCGACTGCTGCATGGCCGGGCGATGCTTTGCGGCACGGACCCAGTAATCAACCACCCGGACAATCTCTCTTTCCGATACCTGGCCAAACGCCAGCGGCTCCGCTTCATCATTGCCGGATGCCACAAAGGCGTCGGCAAAATGCCGGGGAAACGGGACTCGATAGGGCCACCACCGCCTGGCCGCTGCATGCAGCGCCACCATGCGCACGGGGAACAGCGCAGCCAGGGCATCAGGCAGTCGGCCCTCGCTTTCAAGATCGGCAGCAGCGAGCAAATGAATGCCCGCTGCCCCCCCTTCCTCCAACAAAGCTCCCAGCGTCGTCAACCATTGATCCCGCCTGGAAAGCCAGTCGGCGGCAAGCAAATTATCCATCACCACCACAATGCGCGGCAGTACATTTTCCGCCTGACCTCGAACCCTGGCATTGTAGGCCGCGAGGTCCACAGCCTCGTATGTGCTGAAAAGCTGCTTGCGCCGCTCACACTCCTTGAGCATACCATCCAGCAGACGCAGACTTTCCTCCGGCGTGCGGAGACGCTGACCCAGCACATGTGGAAGCTGGGCGAAAGTCTCCATTGCAGATGTAGACGACTGCTCGTCGGCACCGAGGCGCATCAATGCAAAGCGAACTTCAGCAGGGGTATTGAACAGCACCAGAGTCAGCAGCAGGCTGTGCACACTTGCGTCAATTTGCCCGGTCTTCCCCACAAGCAGCAGATGGGGAAGCGCCGCCAGATCGCGTACAACACTCCGCTGATCCAGCCCGAGTCCCAGCGCCAGCGTTGTACTGGCAGACATGCTCTGAAAGGTCGGCGAGAGCAGCAGTTCCCGCAGGCGCAGGCGATGATGATCGGGCATCCGCACCAGAATGCCAATCTGCTCGGAGCCCGGTCGCAGCTCCGGCACAATGCCCACTGCCTCTGCTTCCAATGCTCGCTGCACATGCGGCAGGCGGCGGGCGATCCCTTCCGCCGACACCTTCTGGCGGCTGCCACGCTGACGCTCCTCACCGGGCTGCAGGACAAAGAGTGTCCAGGACGGCGAAACCCCTATCCGCACAATACGCACCGGCGTGCCGAGTTCCGCCAGGCGCTGCTGGATCGTCAACGCCTGATCCCGGCGGAACTGTTCATCATGCGGGATGGATGGCAGTTCATCCAGAACATCGGCAATAGCGGGCGTGAGCCATCCCGTGTCATCCATACGGCTTAGTAATCGCGGCATAACGGCCTCCTGAGGCACACAGCGGTACTGTCCCGCCTGCCTAATTCTAATCAAGACCCCGCCGGGACGAAAGTCCCTTTGACACAAAATAAGGCCCCATGCTAAGCTCAGGCAGCAGTAAGAGGACGCCGCCACACATGCTGAGATGAATCGGGAGACCTGATGCTCAGAAACCTATATCGGCTGGCAGGGATCATGCTGACACTTGTACTGCTGGCAGTGAGCTGTGGAAAGGCAGAACCAACGCCGACACCATCGCCGCTTCCACCGGTTACGGTGTCAGCACCGGCGACCCCTGTTTTCGTCGCAGGATGCACAACAACTGACCTGGAAACCTGGCTGGAAAGCACCTATTTCCTGACAGATGAATTCGTCAACGTGACCAACTACCTGAGCACACAATCCCCGGAAGCCGTACGGGCCGGGATAACGCGGCTGGTCATGCTGCGCGATGCCATTCTGGCGGTGCCCGTCCCCGAAACCTGCGCCGCCGACGTCCACATGCTGATCACAGCAGTGGTGCAGAACG
>JALSTC010000082.1 GCA_026983935.1 Ardenticatenia bacterium | reverse complement strand
GGGCAAAAGTGACGCGATCAAAGAACTGCGCCCCATGCTGGAAGACGATGATCTGGATGTGCAGCTTGCGGCGGCGCTGGCACTGGGTGCCATAGGCACTGAGACAGCCCTGGAGGTCATGGTAGAGGGACTGCTCACCGGTGAAGAAAGCCTCCGGCAGGCCGTGGCAGAAGCACTGGCAGCAATCCCCGGTCAGGGCCACCAGATTCTTCATACGGCCATTACCTCAGAAGACATGATGGTTCGGCGGGCAGCCGTTTTCGGACTCGCCCGGCTCAACACCTCATGGGCACTTACCGATCTCTATCATGCACTTCTGGAAGATGACCAGTGGTATGTCCGCAGCGCCGCGGAACAGGCTTTTGCCAAAGCCCAGCGCGGCGTCAGTGAAACGGCACAGGCACATCCGCCGCTCGAACAACTTGACTGGATCGTAAGCTGGGCGCAGGAGCAGGGGAAGCAGGTGCTTACAGAAGAAGAGATGCCGTCAGTTCTGCTGCAAATGCTGGAGCAGGGTGAACAGCCCTACCGCATAGCTTCAGCACGGACACTGGGCTACGTCGGCTATGTGCCGGCCATTCAGCCGCTGTATCATCAGCTTCGCAGCGACAGCCCACCTGTACGCGCTGCCGCCTATGCGGCTCTGTCCGATCTGCAATCCCGTCTGGGGGAACCTTTACCCGGCGTGTTATAGACGCAGCTTCAGGGTGCAGTGTTCAGTTCCGGCATCAAGCAGATCGCCGCAATATCCACCTGGTTGAAGGGGTCTCCGTCCCAGTGGATGACGTAAGTGCCATCCTGCGGCACTAACAAGTCCAGCGGCCCGGCAGACTGCCGGTCACGAAACGTCCTGAAGGCCGTCTGGCCAACAACCTGTCCGTCCTCGGTGGTCACTTCCAGTGTTCGGGCCGGGCCGTCGCCGGGAAGCGAGTGCTCGGCCTCAATGCTGATCTGAGCACCCAACGGTGCGGAAAAGCGCACGCTGTTCCCGGTCACGCCCTCCCAGTCCAGCAAAAGCTGGTTGCAGGACTGCATCGGCGGCAGCGGAGCGGGTCGGGGCAAATCGCAGGTCACGCCAAAGTGTACAACTGTCCCTGCGGGAACGCCCTGGGCCTCGATAGTATAGACTCCATCCACCGTGGCCATGACATCGGCGGCAAGTGCCGCACCCGCCGCCTCCGCAATGACGGCAGTGCTACCATCCGGCATCTCCCACACCAGGCGATTGATATCCACAGAGGCGGACGCACTGATCCGGAGCGTCTGATCGGCGGCTGCCATCACCCGTATTCGTCCACCCTGTCCATCAGACGGCGCGACAACGCGCTGCGGAAGCAGGCTGCAGGCCGCATCTGCACCATCCGGCGGCGGGACAGCGGGCGTGTTCACTACCAAAGGCGTTACCGGGCGCGGGAGCAAAGTCAACGGCGCAGTGGCAGCATCTGGCAAGACAGCATCCAATGCTGGCCCCGGCACGCCCGCAGGTGTACCACCGGTCAGCGGCACGCGAAGCAACTGCCCGGCCTGTCCCGTCCGTGTGACTTCACCAACCCGAACAACCGCACTGCCCTCCAGCACATGGATCGCCAGTACATCCTCCGTCCCGGCCTGAAGCAGCACCGTACCCGTCAGTGTCAAGAGCGCGTCATTTACGCGCCACGACGCTTCCGGCCCAGCCGCCTGCAGCAGCAAGCCACCGCGCGGCGTATCTCCACACAAAGGAGCATCAAAATCGCTCACCAGTCGCACATTCTGGAAGTCAGGCGCGGGAATCCCGCCGCTCAGCTCCTGCGTTTCCGGATCGAACACCAGCATTGTGCCGGGATCGCAGTCCGCCGGGGCCAACTGCGCAAACACCCAGGCAGGCTCACCCCGCCAGAGAATGCGCCACCACGAGGAATCCGGCAGCCGTGCTGTAATAGGAGCCGATTCACCCTGGTTGAGCTGGCCGAGAATCGCTGACTCGGTGTTGGGTTCTGATCGAACGTTGACTGTCCCCAATGAGACCGCACTGCAGGACGGCGCTGTGGGCTGCCCCGGCTCATTGACCAGTGTCGCGCCACCGAACAGCACAGCGGTAAGGGGGGCTTCTGTCCCGATCGCTGGCACGCGCAGCACACCCAGCCCCCACTGCCCCTCGTTCACACTCAACGGCGCGGCTGTGATCTGAGCGATGCCCTCCAACGGCAGCAGCGGTGCAGGTGTCAACAGACTACCATCCGAAGCCCGCACATCAACAGAATCGGCTGTGGCGCACATCATCCCGGCCTGCAGATCGCTGCAGGCCGCCTGCACAGCCGCCACCGTCTGCGCAACCACCATCGCGCAGGTATCTCCTCCACCCTGGGCATGGCTCACAAGTGCGCCAGCACCCAGTGCCAGCGCCGCAGCACCAGCGACCAGCAGCACCCTGCCCATCCATGTTTTCTTCTGCATTGCCAAATTCCCATCCCACAGGCAAGACGGCAGGGAAAGTGCCTGCCGTCTCTGTATCTTCACATAATATCTGACTATTCATCTACAGCAGTAGCGCTTGCCGTTCCATTTGCCTCTGGAGTTTCACCAACCCCGGGCAACTGCTCGGCCTCCTCTGGACACAGCAAAACCTGCCGATAATCACTGTGGTAATAATAGTTCAAACGCCCGACCCGAAGAATAATCCGGTAGCCAAATACCGGCGTCGGTAAAAATGCCTGTTCGCCCAAGGGACAGCCGAGGCTGTTATCCGGCCAATCAAACGATGTCACATCCACCAGGAAGACACGCCGCACAGGCAGGTCCAGCCGTTCTGCAAGATCGCGGCGGGCAAGATCAACCAGCGAATTGACGACCGGGTCCAGAATAACCGGCTCACCCTCAACAAACTGCGGCGATTCGCAGAGCAGAAACCGTTCCTCTTCATCGGTGTGGTACTCGTAATCGTCACCCTGATAGCTCAGCACGATGCGATAACCGGCGACAGGCTCACCGCCTCCCGAATCGGCAGCATCTTCCTCGTCCACATCAGATGCACAGCCCAACCCTGCATCCGGCCACGCCACCCGCTGTATACTGCTGACGTTGACGTTCTCGGCGGCGACATCCAACGTCTGCACCAGATCGTCAATCACCAGCCCGACAATCGCCTGCGCTGAACCAGAGGTTTCATCAGAAAATGGCGTCACAACATCAGCAGGCCCGGGGGGCGGCGGCTGAGTGACTGTAGGTGTTTCTGCCAGCGGCACCGGTGTATTGGTCGAAGGCTCCAGTGTACGTGTCGGTGGCGCAGAAGTCCCCGATCCGGGGGCGCATCCTGCAAGTGCAGCAGCAAGCAGTACAAGCACCCACACACCGTATCTCATACACCTACTCTTCGATATCAGGGGCCAGACGCTCCTCAAGTTCAGAGGGATTGATCCCTTCAACACTGATGAGCTTCTCACGGTTGTTCAGCCCCGCCACAATCTCGATCTGCTGCGGGGAAACACCCAACCGCTCGGCAAGGAACTCAATCAACTGCTCGTTGACGTTACCCTCAGCCGGAGAAGCCGTCAGGCGAATCTTGAGTATGCCATCGTCCTGGACGCCGGCAATTTCCGTACGGGAGGCACGTGTGACGACCCGAACCGTGAATGCGGCACCGCTGACTGCGTCTTTGATTTCAAATTTGCGCATTTGATCCTCGCCCTTTCTCAGGAAAACGTGGCCCCTATGATACTGGCAAGCACTTCCACAAGCACCATTGCGATCAGAGGGCTGAAATCTAACCCCATTGCCGTCGGCGGCACTATCTGACGAATAGGCCGCAGCACCGGCTCGGTAATCTGATACAGAAACTGCACTGCCGGATGATAGGGATCAACCTGCACCCAGCTCAGCAAGACTCGCGCCAGTAATACTATCTGGTAGAGACGTGCTATCAAGTCGATCAGAGCAACAAAAGAAGCCACCGTTCATTCCTGCCTGGTTTCACGCGGGCCAAAAATTGCCCGGCCTATCCGCACAATCGTGGCCCCTTCACTGACGGCCACCGGGTAATCGTCGGTCATCCCCATGCTGAGTTCCCGCCAGGACACATCCGGAAAATCTGACTGAAGCGCATCCCGCAGCAGGCGCAAAGCCATGAAAGTAGGACGGGCCATTTCCGGATCAGGGACAATAGGAGCCATGGTCATCAGGCCATGCACCCGCAGCCCTGGCAACAACAGGATACTCTGAATATCATTCCAAAGCGACTCACGCAGCGTGGCGTTTTTGTCCCATCCGTGTGCCTGCCAGCCGGATTTTGTCTCCTCTCCGCTGACATTCATCTCCAGCAACACGTCCAGAACGCGATCATGCTGCACCGCCAGCCGCGAGAGTTTATCCGCCAGCTTCAGACTGTCCACAGAATGGATCAGGCTGAAGCGGCGCACAACCAGCCGCGCTTTCCGGCTCTGGATATGCCCGATCATGTGCCAGCGAATATCCGCATCATCCGACAGCCGGGCATCCACCTCGGCGATTTTCGCGACGGCCTCTTCCGGGCGATTTTCGCCGAAGTCGGTCAGCCCGGCAGCAACCGCCGCCAGCACCATTTCCGCCGGATGTGTTTTACTCACTGCCACCAATCGCACATTCTCCGGCGAACGTCCCGAGGCCCTACAAGCCTCGGCGATACGTGCCTTCACATCTGCGATTCGGGCGGCTAACGTTTCCTGATCAATCAAAGCATGCTCCACCATTGACAGCACATCCAAAGCTCAAAAAAGATCACTCCTGCAGCGCAATCACTGCGCCAAAGCGACCGGTGCGGCCATGCTCTGCGCGGTGCGAGTAAAATTCGTCCGTGCGCGTGGCCGTGCATATCCCCGCGACTTCCACCTGAACCACGCCAACAGCAGCCAGGGCACGGCGGTTGGCTTCCCAGAGATTCAGGTAAGCCGTCCCATCTTTTGCCCGCCGGATCAGACCGTCCACCTGGTCACCGAATGTGCGACGAATCGCCGTAACGACTTCTTCACCCACCTGGTAGCGCTCCGGGCCAATGCTGGGGCCAATAGCCGCCTGTATATCCTCCGGACGGCAGCCAAACG
>JALSTC010000081.1 GCA_026983935.1 Ardenticatenia bacterium | reverse complement strand
CTTCCCCGTTCAGGTAGCTTTCAACCAGGTCGGCGACCGTCCGGGCGATACCGGGGAAGTCCTGGGCGACGGTGGCTTCGAAGTTGCTGCCCCCGGCGATGGCGTCGCGTGCCTGCGGTGTGGCGTCAATGCCTACGATGACGATTCCCTCGTCTTCACGCCCTGCCGCCTCAATGGCCTGCAGCGCGCCCAGCGCGGGGTCATCCCAGGCCGCCCACACGGCGGAAATGCTGCCCGGTTCGGGATTTGCCAGCAGCACCGCTTCCATGGCGTTGCGTGCGCCTTCCAGCGGCCCGGCGTCGAAGCTGGGCGTGATTTCGTCGAGGATGGTGATATCCGGTGTGTTGTTGAAGATCGCCTCGGCGATGACGCCGCGCTTCTGCACCGGTGGGTATGGCTCGAAGATGAACATCACCACATTGCCCTCGCCGTTCAGGCGATCAACGACATAGGTCGCTGTCTCGGCAGCCATCACGTAGCCGTTGCTGGTCACGTTGGCCACAAGCAGCGGATCGGTCCCGGCATCCATGCCGAAAACGGGGATGCCGGCATCGGCGGCGGCCTGCAGCCCGACGGAAATCTGCGTGGGGTCTACGTTGATCACAATGGCGTCTACGTCCTGCAGCGCGACATCTTCCATACGACTGATCAGGGCGGCGACGTCACCGGCAGTATCAATGACGTTGACTTCCCATCCCTTTTCGGCGGCGTATTCCTCGAAGGCATCCACCATCAACTGCGTGCCCGGCTGTGCCAGCCAGGGCGTCATCACGACGATGGAGACCGTATCTTCCTGAGCCAGAACGCCGGGGACGAATACGGTGGCTGCAACGAGTGCCACAACAAGAATTAACTGATTTAGCCGTTTCATTTGCAACATCTCCCTTAATTAATTCAATGCTGCTGCGGATAAGCACAGCGTGCGAGGAAGGTAATCGTTTTCCATTCTACTCTGGGTATCCGGCAAACACAAATAAACCGCCCGATTAAATACATTATGGATATGTTTTGCCGCCCGGAAAGGACGGGTTTTGTTTCAGGTTGCAGGTGTGGCGCAGAGAAAGGGGGGCCAGGCTTTCCGGCCCCCCCTTTTATGGATGATGGAGTCCTGCCCGGGGAGTTACTCGTCAAGTGCGTTGATGCGGGTGATCAGCGTGGTGGCTACGTAGTACGTGCGCCAGATAATATCCTCACCATCCAGATAATCGTCGACCAGGTCAACGACGGTCCGCGCAATGCCGGGGAAGTTCTGGGCAATAGTGGCCTCGAAATTACTATCCCTGGCGATGGCACTCCGTGCCTGGGGGATCGCGTCAATACCCACAATCACAATTCCCTCATCTTCACGGCCTGCTGCTTCAATGGCCTGCAATGCACCAAGTGCCGGGTCATCCCAGGCGGCCCACACTGCCGAGATGCTGCCGGGTTCAGGATTCTCCTGCAGTATCTCCTCCATAGCCACACGTGCACCCTCCAGCGGCCCATTCTCAAAACTCGGTGTGACTTCCTCCAGGATGGTGATATCCGGGGTGTTGTTGAAGATCGCTTCGGCGATGACGCCGCGCTTTTGCACGGGCGGGTATGGCTCAAAGATGAACATCACCACATTGCCCTCGCCGTTCAGCCGGTCCACAACATACGTGGCCGTCTCGGCAGCCATGGTGTAGCTGTTGCTGGTCACGTTGGTTACCAGCAGCGGATCGCTCCCGGCATCCATGCCAAATACGGGGATGCCGGCATCGGCGGCGGCCTGAAGCCCTGTGGAAATCTGCGTGGGGTCTACATTGATGACGATGGCATCCACGTCCTCCTCCACAATATCTTCCATGCGGCTGGCCAGCTCATCAACATCGCCGGCAGTATCAATGATGTTGACGTCCCACCCTTTTCTGGTGGCGTATTCCTCGAAGGCGTCCACCATCAGTTGTGTGCCCGGCTGTGCCAGCCAGGGCGTCATCACGACGACGGAAACCGTGTTGTCTTCATCCTGAGCGAGAATACCGGGGGCGAATATAGTGGCTGCAACAAGAGCCGCAGCGAGTATTAATAGATTGGACCGTCGCATTGTAGCATCTCCCAGAGTTGTTCTATGCTGTTACAGATTGGCACAGCGTGCGAGGAAGGTAATCGTTTTCCATTCTACTTCGGCTATCTGGCAATTACAACTATTTTGATGAGCACCTGCTCGGAATCGCGAATGGCGGAATCGACAACGGCAGGGCGGTCTCCGAGAGGAAGCCGCCCTGTCGTACCCTGCCGCAGCCAGAAAATCTGGAGGTCGTTCCGGCGCTCAGCCGTCCACCGGCATCTCATACGGCCCCAGGTCAATTTCGCCGCCTGCAATGCGCGGGCGACCGAGCAGGTCGAACGGCGGCAGAGCCTCCACGCCGTCGCTCACGCCGCGATCACGGCCATAAGCGCCCGGCAGTAACGTATAGTCGCCCTGATCCGGCGCAGCGAAGCCCGGATCGGTGAATGGCAGGAGGCAGCATCCGCCGCCTGCTGCTTCCAGCGTCTCAACGGGCGCTTCACCTTCCCCAACCGCGATCGCCTCTGGCAAAGCCCAGATCAGCTCCTCCCCATTGCTGGAGCCGTAAAACAGCGAATACTGCACGTCCAGAGCGAACGCGCCGGAAACCCACAGCGCCCCCGCGTTCTGATAGAAGATGCTGTTGATCACGGCCAGCGTGCCGGGTTCGTCGGGGTGATCATAGGCAATCGTTCCGGCATAGGCGCTTTCGCCCACGGCGTGGCGGGCGATCACGCTGTTGAGGATACGGTAGCTGCCGCCGCCGTCAAACACAATCGCTGCATCCGCGCCGGTGTTATACACCAGCGCATTGATCACGTCACCATCCTGCCAGAACTTGATGCCGTTGCGGGCCACGTCATGCACGATCACATTGGCGACCGCCACCCGCGTCCCCTTGAAGTCCAGCCCGTCCGATCCCAGGCCGCTGATTTCCGCGCTGAAGACGACGGTGTTGTCGCCATTTTCGATGGCGACTCCGTCCGAATAGGAATTCTCGCCGCTGCCGCTGGTGGGCATGGCGATCGAAAGCGAATCGATCCGGACGTCGTCGCATGGCCCTTCACCGCAGTTAAAGCCTACGGTATCAATTTCTCGCAGCGCCACATCATAGAGCCGCAGGCCTTCGATGACCGGCTGCGGATTGACCGCCCCCTCTGGAATCGCGGAGCGGATGCCATCCGAGGCGTCCTCAATGCGCAGGTGACGCAGGACAAGATTGTGCTGTGGCGATTCCAGCCGCCCGAAGAGGATGCCGTAGCCCCGCGAGAAGCCGCGAATGACAAAGCCGTCAATCACCAGATCGTCGGCGCGAGCGACGATGGCTGACAGCCAGGCCCATTCCTCACTGCGCGGGACGAGGGTCACGCCGCCCACATGCTCCGCCGCCAGCACCACGCCGGGGGTATCCAGAATCAACGAGTCGTCGTTCAGGCCGATGGGATACTCGCCATCCCTGACCAGAATCACATCACCGCTGCGGGCCAGTTCGACGGCGCGGTCGAGGGTGCGCAGCGGCGCGCTTTCATCACCGGGGGCCGCATCATCGCCGTCCGTCGCCACAAACCAGAATCGTCCCCCCGGTGCGGGCGTGTAGGGCCGGGTCGGGTTGGTGGGAAAAGCGGCCCAGTCCACGTCGGCGATGGTGGGGAACGTGTCGACAATTAAAGCGCCCGATGGGCCGCAGATCAGGCCCCCTTCACAGATGCCGGGTTCGTCCAGATAGACCGGCTGCCAGTCGGGGCCGGGACCCTGCGCCAGCGCAGGCCACGCCGCCGCCAGACACAGCGTCACCACCCACAACACACGCACACGCATGGTGTTTCCCCCCACATACTATTCTGTCATTACGTACCCATTATATGACTGTTTTATACACGGGCAGAAGAGGCGTTGCAGCAGCTATGACCGGGGTTCGTCTTCAGCCGTCGGGGAGGGTTCAGGCGGCGTGGGGGTGGGCGTGGCAAAAGTATACAACGGGGCGTTGCGCACCGTCAGGCCGGGCACGTCCACATAGACGGCATAGGCGATGCCGCCGTCCACGAACAGCACGGTTGGGCGGCTGTGCCCGCCGTGGATATTGTCCCAGGCAAAAACCAGCATATCGGTTGTCGTGCCCGCTTCCGCGTCTTCTTCCTGCCAGACCGGTTCGGGCAGTTCATTGAGCGGTGGGAAGTATTCCGGCCACTGCACCAGCGCGTAATCCAGGTCGTTTTCATAGCGCGTCATCGGCCCGACCGGCTCCGCCCACACGTAGCCCCGTTCAGGGACGGCGGGGGCAAAATCGGTGATGCCAGCGCAGGGGTTGCGCACACCGCGCATATAGGGCGTGTTGGTCGGATAGAGGCGTGTGGCCGTCCGGCCATCAATCAATGTGATCGTCACGATCTCGCTGATGAGATCGGCCGGGGTAGGGGTGGCGGCTGCCGGGGGCGTTTCGGCTCCCTCAAAGAAGCCGGTGTTCAGCCAGCCTTCCAGAAAACCGGTCATTTCGCTTTCGGAGAGATGGCCCACCTGCACCGCGCCGATGGGCTGCTCGCTGATGACCACGCGCCCGTCGCCGTAGATCGTGCAGGCGTCCACCGCGTTCGCCCCGATGAAGCGGTGGGGTGTGGGCAACCCGCCGCTGTAGCGCACTTCGAAAACAACGAGCTGCGGGTCGGGATTCCACAGCGTGGAAGGCGGCAGCGGCTCCTGCGGATCGCGGGGACGGCGCGGCGTATCGGGGGTGATGCCCGGCACACGCACAACCACGCGGTAGGCGTTCTCGCCGTCACCGAAGGTGGCCCGTGCGCCGTGATCGCGCTGCGCGATCCAGACCTGGCTGACCAGCTCGCCCTCGAACCAGAAAGGCTGTTCGGCCAGATCGGGCAGGAAGGGCACGTCGAACTCCGGCCAGAGGGTGTGGTATTCCCCCGGCGCGTCCTGAGGGAAGGCGTACAGCCAGCCGCCGGTGGGGATGATCTCCTGCGCTTCGTCCGGCTGCCGCAGCGATTCGCACAGGGCATACAGTTCGTCAAAGACGG